>CANGGD010000044.1 GCA_947453295.1 Chitinophagaceae bacterium
AATGGGAAAATCTAACTACTGGTGCTTGGTGTTATTATGAAAACGTACCAGGAAATGGTTCCATTTATGGTAAACTTTATAATTTTTATGCAGTAAATGACCCTAGAGGCTTAGCACCTTCAGGTTGGCACATCCCAACAGATACAGAGTGGTCCTCACTTGAAGTATGTTTGGGAGGTTCTTCTATAGCTGGTGGAAAAATGAAAGAAATTGGTTTTACTCATTGGAATTCTTTCCCTCTAGAAACAGCAAGTAATAGTAGTGGATTTTCAGCCCTTCCTGGTGGCTACCGTTCACCAAATGGTGGCTCAACTTTTCTTTGGAAAGGAACTCTTGGATACTGGTGGAGTTCTTCTAGTGCCGGGATCACTTCCGGATATGGAAGATCATTATTCTATGGCAATACTGAAGTAGGTAGAAATTCTGGAATTAACGAATATGGCTTCTCAGTTCGCTGTATAAAAGATTAATTAATTTCTAAAAATATTTAACCACCCTCCATAACCAGAGGGTGGTTTTTATTTATCCCAAATACCAACATTCATTGTTACCCTCCAGTCCATATTTCACTTGTTCTACAAAGTTGAATGCATTAACTGATCTGTCTAGGAAGCTATCAATGTACGTGCTCTTGTTAGCACCAGTGAACAGATTATATAACTTCCATAAGTTAATGTCACCATTAGCATCTCTACAGAAGCTTTCATCTTTATAGAAGTCCCTAACTACTGTAGACATTTGTGTATCTCCAAATAGCATTGGTGGGATGTCTTTCTTTACATCAACAGGCAGATGGTTGTACATTCTGCATCTACCAATAAGCTATACAAACTGATGTTCCGTAATTGAATATTGTGTGAGCTTATCTAAATGATGTAAATGAAATCCATGATTGTATCTTTCCAACAACATTTTGATGTTCACATTTAAATCACTCAGTTTTCTAACTCTTACATCTGAAATCAATCCATCAGACCAAGCACATATGTTTGTAGACACTTTATTTTGAAATCCTATAAACAGTATAAAGTGTTGTTCACTTAATTGGATGACTAACTCTAATGATTGGACGTAAAAATCGTTCCCCATGAAATACATCAGCTGTAATAGTAGAAGCTGCATCAATAAATTCATAAAAAAAGACCTTACATTGCTGTAAAGTCTTTTCTGTGATCTGGCTGGGACTCGAACCCAGGACCCATACATTAAAAGTGTATTGCTCTACCAACTGAGCTACCAAATCATTCCATTTTAAAATGGTTTGCAAAAATAGGATAAAACAACAATTCATTCAAATTTTTATTAAAAGTTTTTCAAATTGTTATTCACATTGTAGAAGAAATGTTTGTAAATAGCATAAATAGTACCCTAATTTTGTCGGAATTTACAACATGATTAATTTTTTTAAAAATAAAGTAGTAGCTGTTACTGGAGGAAGCGATGGAATTGGCAAAGCCCTTGTTGAAAAATTAATATTTGAAGGCGCTTTTGTTTCAACTTGTGGAAGAAATCATGATAAGTTGTTATCACTTGAAAAACATATTCAAAGTGTAAATCTTTTTGTTTTTAATGCAGATGTGAGTATTAAAGAAGATTGTAAAGATTTCATTCATCATACTATTAATAAATTTGGGAAAATAGATATTCTAATTAATAATGCTGGTATCTCAATGCGTTCTATGTTGATTGACTGTGATATTGATGTCATAAAAAAACTAATGGATATTAATTTTTTAGGGGCAGTTTATTGTACTAAATATGCTTTAAAGAGTATAATGCAAAATAAAGGTTCAATTGTAGGCATATCTTCTATTGCGGGATACAGAGGCTTACCTGGAAGAAGCGGTTACAGTGCAAGTAAATTTGCTTTAAATGGTTGGTTAGAATCAATAAGAACAGAACTTTCACCGCTTGATGTAAATGTAATGTGGGTTTGTCCTGGTTTTACAAAAAGCAATATTAGAAATGCGGCTCTAAATGAAAACGCAGTTGCACAAGGTGAAAGTCCTTTGAATGAAAATTCTCTTATGAGTGCTGAAGAATGTGCATCTCGAATCTTGATTGCAATACAAAAAAAGAAAAGAACATTAGTATTAACTTTTCAAGGAAAAGAAACAATTTGGTTAAATAAATTTTTTCCAAGACTTACAGACATTTTAATTCGAAAATTCTTTTTTAAAAATGGAATATTAATCAAATAGTTTTCAATAATGAATTTTAGTTTATTTTTATCTCTACTCATTAAATGATTTTTTATTAATGCCATTATTAACTTTGATAACTGATATCGGTGAAAAAGATTTCCTCACAGGGGCGATTAAAGGTCAGTTATTACGGTATCAACAAGATCTTAACATAATTGACATTACACATTCCCTTTCTGCATTCAATTATCCGCAAGCTGCTTATGTGTGTAGAAATGCAATTAAGAATTATCCAATTGGTACTTTTCATTTAATTCTGGTTAACATTTTCGATGAAAATCCAGAACATATGCTATTAGCTGAACACAACGGACATTTTATAGGTTGTGCTGACAATGGATTGTTATCAATGATTTTAGAAGAAACCCCACAAAAAGTAGTCAGTTTAGAATTAGAGAAACTCAATCAAAAAAGTACTCTTTTTTGTACTAATGTTTTTGCTAAGGCAATTTCAGAATTAAATATGGGTAAAACAATTGAGGAAGTTGGCGATCCGGTTGTAATAAAAGAAAAAAGCGCATTAAAGCCTAATATTTCTGATAGTCATATAGAAGGACAAATTATTTTTATTGACAATTTTGAAAATGTAATTGTCAATATTAACAAAATTGAATTTGAAGAAACAAGAAAAGGAAGAAAGTTTTCAATTGTTTTTAAAAGGGATGAAATCATAGATAAAATCAGTGAATCTTATGCTGATGTTCCAGAAGGTGATAAACTTGCATTTTTTAACTCCGCTGGATATCTTGAAATTGCTGTCAATAAAGGTAACGCAGCAAGTCTTTTTGGACTTCAAGGATTTTCTGAAAAACAACATTCATTACAACAACAGTATATGAGCAGTAGATTAGTTTATCAGTCTGTAAAAGTATTTTTCGAATAAAAAAGGCTCGATTAAACGAGCCTTTTTTATTAAAATCTGAGAAGAATTATTTAACTTCTTCAAATTCCGCATCAGTAACGTTTTCACTCCCAGAAGTATTAGCTTGATTTGAATTGTTATCAGCTTCTGGTTGTGCGCCTGCTTCTTGTGTTGCTTTATACATTTCTTCACTGGCTGCAGTCCAGGCAGCGTTCATTTCGTTCATTGCTGCATCAATAGCAGAAATATCTTGTGTTTTGTGAGCTTCTTTTAGTTTACTTAAAGCAACTTCAATAGGTGATTTTTTATCAGCAGAAATTTTATCTCCGTACTCTTTTAATTGTTTTTCAGATTGAAAAATTAAACTATCTGCTTGATTAATTTTTTCAACTTTTTCTTTTTCTGCTTTATCACTTTCTTCATTCGCTTTAGCTTCGTTTTTCATTTTCTCAATCTCTTCTTTACTTAAACCACTACCCGCTTCTATTCTGATTTTTTGTTCTTTACCAGTCCCTTTATCTTTAGCACTAACATGAAGAATACCATTGGCATCAATATCAAATGTTACTTCAATTTGAGGAACACCTCTTGGTGCAGGTGGAATTCCATCTAAATTAAACATACCTAAGCTTTTATTCTGGTTTGACATAGGTCTTTCACCTTGTAAAACATGAATTTGCACGCCAGGCTGATTATCGCTAGCTGTACTAAATGTTTCTGACTTTTTAGTTGGGATTGTTGTATTGCTATCAATCAACCTTGTCATAACACCGCCCATTGTCTCAATTCCTAAACTTAAAGGAGTAACATCTAATAACAATACATCTTTAACATCACCCGATAAAACGGCACCTTGTATAGCGGCTCCAATTGCAACAACTTCATCCGGATTTACACCTTTATTTGGTTTTTTACCAAAGAATTTCTCTACAATTTCTTGAACTTTTGGAATTCTACTACTTCCTCCTACTAAAATAATTTCATCAATATCTGAGGTTGGAATTCCAGCATCTTTTAAGGCTGCTTCACATGGCTTTAGGCAACGTTCAAATAATTTATCAGCTAAAGCTTCAAATTTTGCTCTGGTTAATTTTTTTACTAAATGTTTTGGAACTCCATCAACTGCTGTTATATAAGGCAAGTTAATTTCAGTTTCAGAGGATGAAGAAAGTTCAACCTTTGCTTTTTCTGATGCTTCTTTCAAACGTTGAAGTGCCATTGGGTCTTTGCGCAAGTCGATTGATTCATCATTTTTAAATTCATCAGCAAGCCAATCCATGATAACTTTATCAAAATCATCACCTCCTAAATGCGTATCTCCATTTGTTGATTTAACTTCAAAAACGCCATCGCCTAATTCAAGTACAGAGACATCAAAAGTTCCTCCACCTAAATCAAAAACAGCAATTTTTTGATCTTTACCTTTTTTGTCTAACCCATAAGCCAATGCAGCTGCAGTAGGTTCGTTCACAATTCTTCTTACATTTAATCCGGCAATTTCTCCTGCTTCTTTTGTTGCTTGACGTTGTGCATCATTGAAATAAGCTGGGACAGTAATAACGGCTTCACTAACTTCTTGTCCAAGGTAATCTTCTGCAGTTTTCTTCATTTTTTGTAACACCATAGCACTGATTTCTTGAGGAGTATAAACTCTTCCGTCTATATCAATTCTTACAGTATTATTATCACCTTTAACAACTTTATAGCTCCAATGAGAACTTTCTTCAGTAACCTCATCAAATCTACGTCCCATAAATCTTTTTACACTCGAAATGGTATTTTGAGGATTTGTAATTGCTTGACGTTTTGCCGGATCTCCCACTTTGCGTTCGCCATTTTTTAAAAAACCAATCACTGATGGGGTAGTTCTTCTACCTTCATCATTTGCAATCACTACTGGTTCATTACCTTCCATAACAGAAACACAACTATTAGTTGTTCCTAAATCGATTCCTATAATCTTTCCCATGTTTATATTTTTTTGTTTACCCTTTCAATTACTCAATGATTATGCCAACAGAAGTGAAGTGAAAAATTGTCAGTTTTTTAAAAAAAATAATTTTAGCTAAAGAGTTACAGAGAGATATATAAATATCACAAATAATTGGTTAATAATTACTTAAGGAGTTTTACTTATTTTAAAAGTAAAGTATTTTTGGGTAATATAACTTACAATGATTACAACAGCAGTTGTGACTAACTGACTAATAAAAGCTTCAAAATTTAATAGGTCGACTAATAACTTAAGCATGCAATAGTTTAAACCCAGATTAAATACAAAGGATAAAAAGTATCTAAATAACTGTACCCTGCCTTTAATATTGGACTCTACAAAAACTAAAAACTTATTTAATATAAATCCAAAACAAAAGGTAAATGTTCCTGAAATAAATAAAGCCGCTATATGCGGTTTTAATGCAAAAAAACCTAATTCAAGATTATTTCTATTAAAAATAAAATGATAACCGATATAATAAATAAATAAACCTAGTATAGTATTAATGGAACCACAAACTGCATATCGATAAGTGATAATATCCATCCATCTGCTAAAAATTGGATGAAAAAAATCAATAAATGCTGTAAAATGTTTTTTTACCATTTACAAATAGTTTGCGATTAAAATTCCTACTAATATAATTCTATTCTTTGTTGTTTTACTCTTTCATCTTGAAGATATTCATCGTAAGTCATTAATTTATCAATCATACCATTTGGAGTTATTTCTATAATTCTATTGGCAACAGACTGCATAAATTGATGATCATGAGTTGTAAATAATAAGACTCCAGGAAAAGATATCATACTATCATTAAATGCAATAATACTTTCTAAATCCAAATGATTCGTAGGCTCATCAAGTATCAAAACATTTGGATTTTGGAGCATCATTTTGCTTAACATGCATCGTACTTTTTCCCCTCCACTTAAAACATTGGTTTTCTTCATAATTTCATCACCACTAAATAACATTTTACCTAAAAATCCTCTAAGAAAATCTTCATCAACATCTTTAACAGTTGGTGGTACAAATTGTCGTAACCAATCCATTAGGTTATCATTGTTTCCTGAGAAAAATTCGGCATTATCATTGGGCAGATACGCGTTTGTGATAGTTGTACCCCATTCGTAATTTCCTGAATCAGTCGTTGATTTCCCATTAATTACTTCAAAGAAATTAGTTAATGCTAAAGGGTCTTTACTTAAGAAAGCAATTTTTTGATTTTTTTGAATATCGAAATTAAGTTTACTAAAAATTAATTTTCCATCTATACTTTTAGAAAGGTTTTCTACTTTCAAAATTTCATTCCCTACTTCTCTTTCTTGCTTAAATATAATACCTGGATATTTTCTATTAGAAGGTTGAATATCTTCAATTACTAATTTTTCAAGCGCTTTCTTTCTACTAGTAGCTTGTTTACTTTTAGAAGCATTAGCACTAAAACGAGCTATGAAATCTAATAAGTCTTTTCTTTTCTCTTCAGTTTTTTTGTTTTTATCACTCATTTGACGAGCAGCTAATTGTGAACTCTCATACCAAAATGAATAATTTCCTGTATAAACTTTTATTTTACTTCTATCAACATCCGCAACATGAGTGCAAACTGCATCTAAAAAATGTCGATCATGGCTCACCACTAAAACAATATTTTCATATTCAGCGAGGAAGTTTTCTAACCATGCAATAGTTTCAACATCAAGGTTATTTGTCGGCTCATCTAATAGTAAAATATCTGGATTCCCAAATAAAGCTTGGGCTAATAAAACTCTAACTTTTAAATTGGCACTAATGTCTTTCATCAAATGCTGATGCAATTCATCTTTTACCCCAAGTTCACTAAGAAAAGTGGCAGCATCGCTTTCTGCTGTATAACCGCCCATTTCTCCAAATTCATTTTCTAATTCACCTGCTTTTATTCCATCTGCTTCACTAAAATCTTCTTTAGCATAAATAGTCTCTCTTTCATGCATTACTTTCCACATTCTTTTGTGGCCCATCATTACTGTGTTCAAAACAGATTGTTCATCAAAAGCAAACTGATTTTGATTTAGAACTGCCATTCTTTCTCCTGGAGTAATGTCAATTGTTCCTTTGTTGGGTTCAATTTCTCCACTAATGATTTTTAAAAATGTTGATTTGCCAGCACCATTGGCACCTATGATTCCATAGCAGTTTCCTTTTGTGAAATTGATGTTTACTTCATCAAACAAAACTCTTTTGCCGTAGGCAAGGGTTATATTATTTGCACTTATCATAATCTTAAAGTTTGCAAAGATAAAGAAATTGCCGTATGCTTAAAATAGATAAATAAATATTTTGAATTTTAATTAAAAAAAAGCGCCCATGAATTTTTTCACGGACGCTCGCTTAAATTTAGTTAATTTGTATTAATATCCCATTCCACCCATATCAGGTGCACCTCCATGCATTGGAGCATCATCTTTCTTAGGTTTATCTGCTATCACACATTCTGTTGTTAATAACATTCCTGCAATAGAAGCAGCATTTTCAAGTGCTACACGACTTACTTTAGTTGGGTCAATTACACCAGCCTTAAAAAGATTTTCGTATGTTTCAGTTCTTGCATTAAAACCAAAATCACCTTTACCTTCTTTAATTCTTTGTACAACAATTGAGCCATCAATTCCTGCATTAGCAGTTAGTGTCCGCATTGGTTCTTCAATAGCACGACGTACAATTTGCATTCCAGTATTTTCATCAGCGTTATGACCCTTTACTTTTGCGTCCAAACTAGAAACGGCTCTTATATAAGCAACACCACCGCCTGGAACAATTCCTTCTTCAACAGCTGCTCTTGTAGCATGTAAGGCATCATCTACCCTATCTTTTTTCTCTTTCATTTCAACTTCAGTTGCAGCACCTACGTATAATACAGCTACTCCACCAGCTAACTTTGCTAAGCGCTCTTGTAATTTTTCACGATCGTAATCGCTAGTAGTATTTTCAACTTGAGCTTTTATTTGATGTACTCTTGCAGTGATGTCTGATTTTTTTCCTTTACCACCTACAACTGTTGTATTGTCTTTGTTGATGGTAACTGATGCAGCTTGTCCTAAATAAGTTAAATCTGCATTCTCTAATTTATAACCTTGTTCCTCGCTAACAACGATACCCGCAGTTAATATGGCAATATCTTGCAACATTTCTTTTCTTCTGTCTCCAAAGCCAGGAGCCTTTACTGCTGCTACTTTGATTGTACCTCTTAATTTATTAACCACTAATGTTGCTAATGCTTCTCCTTCTAAATCTTCAGCAATAATTAATAATGGTCTTCCTGTTTGAGCTACTTTTTCTAAAATATGCAAAATGTCTTTCATTGCAGAAATCTTTTTGTCATAAATTAAAATGTATGGATTTTGTAATTCTGCTTCCATTTTTTCACTGTTTGTAACAAAATATGGAGAAACATATCCTCTATCAAATTGCATTCCTTCAACTACATCTACAGTAGTATCAGTGCCTTTAGCTTCTTCAACAGTGATAACCCCTTCTTTACCCACTTTAGCAAATGCTTCTGCAATTAACTTACCAATAGTTTCATCATTATTTGCAGAGATTGTAGCAACTTGTTGAATTTTTTTACTGTCATTTCCAACTGTTTGAGATTGACTTTTTAAATTCTCAACAACTAATGATACCGCTTTATCAATTCCTCTTTTTAAATCCATAGGATTTGCTCCGGCAGCCACCATTTTCAATCCTTCACTAATAATTGATTGAGCCAATACAGTTGCAGTTGTTGTTCCATCACCAGCAATATCAGCTGTTTTAGATGCAACTTCTTTTACCATTTGAGCACCCATGTTTTCAATAGGATCTTCTAATTCTATTTCTTTAGCTACTGTAACACCATCTTTTGTTACTTGAGGAGCGCCAAATTTCTTATCGATTACTACATTTCGTCCCTTTGGTCCTAATGTTACTTTAACAGCATTTGCCAAAGTATCAACGCCTTTTTTCATTTTATTTCTTGCTTCTATATCGAAGAAAATCATTTTTGACATAATATATTTTTTAAAAATTTATAGATTTAATTAAATGGTTTTTAATTAGTGATTATACTATTGCAAGGATATCGCTCTCACGCATAATTAAGTAATCATGACCTTCAATAGAAATTTCAGTACCGGCGTATTTACCATACAAAACGATATCTCCTGCTTTTACAGTAACAGGTTCATCTTTTTTACCCGGACCTGCAGCAACGATAACTCCACGTTGTGGTTTTTCCTTTGCAGTGTCTGGAATGATGATTCCGCCGGCTGTTTTCTCTTCAGCAGCAGCTGGTTTTACAATTACTCTGTCATGTAATGGAGTAATGTTTAACTTTTTTGCCATAGTTCAGTATTTTGTTGTTTGTGAAAAAAATAATTTATTGTGTTCAAAGGTACTCTAATATCATACCAATTATATAATTAGTATTGTTGACATGATTTTTGACAATGATGTCAGTTTTTAAAGTTCTAAATGAGACATTTTTTCACAAATAATCTAAAATGTATTTTAATGTATATTACGTATCAATTATAAAACCTTAAATTTGCCATCCTAAATTAAGTTAATGATTAGTAGAAGAAATATAAGAGTGAAGGTGATGCAATCTTTATATGCAATTGATAGTTTGAAAGCATCCATTAAGCCAAAAGAAATTGATGCTATTTTACAATTAAAAATAAATCAAACAAGGAATCTCTTTTGCTATTTAATTTATTTTACTTCTGAAGTGGCTAGATATGCTGAATTAGATGCTCATCTTAAAGCCAGTAAACATCTTCCTACCGCACAAGATTTATCTATTAATACAAAAATTTCTGGCAATGAGTTATTATGGAAAATCATTGATAATAAATCATTTCAAGAAGTTGTAGAAAAGAATAAATTTTCAAACGATATTAATCGAGATTTATTAAAAAAAATATACAACGAATTAATATTAACACAAGAGTATAAAGAGTACATAGAAACACAAACCAGAGAAAAAAAATCTGAAAAAAAAATAATAGAATTTATATTTAGTAATCTAATGTTGCCTAATGAAGAATTTATTATTCATCTAGAAGAGTTATTTATAAATTGGGATGACGATGCCCTTTTAATGCAAACATTAGTTTTGAACTATTTTAATAAACCAACTGAAATTTCATTTGTAAATATTCTCAGTCAAGAAAAAGCTGACTTTGCAAAAGATTTATTGAGAACCGTTATTGAAAAAGAAAATTATTCTTTAGAATTAATTAAGCCCAAATTAAATAATTGGGATGCGGATAGAATTGCATCACTAGATTTAATAATTTTACAAATGGGTGTTTGTGAGTTTTTATATTTTGACACTATTCCAACCAAAGTAACTATAAATGAATATATAGATTTGGCAAAAGAATACAGCACTCCACAGAGTGGTCAATTTGTAAATGGATTACTTGACAATATTCATAAGGATTTAATGAATGATAATTTGATATCGAAAAAACAATTCAAAAACAGTAAAATATAAACCAAAAATGAAATCATTATTAATTTTTTCAAGTCTCTTTATTTTATTTTTTTCAAGTTGTGATATAAGAAATAGTGAACAGAAGAAAAACAATCCAGCTTTGGCAAATGTAGACACAATGCCTCCTACCACAGTCAAAATCATTGATACAACATATGATTTTAAAAATATAAAAGAAGGTGAAATTGTAGAATATAATTACAGATTTCAAAACATTGGCAATAAACCCTTGGTGATTCAAAATGCTGTTGCAAGTTGTGGTTGTATCGTTCCTGAAAAACCTGATCACGCAATAGCGCCAGGGGAAACCGGGTCTATCAAAGTTAAATTCAATAGCGACAGAAGACCAGGGCAGGCTCACAAAACTATTACCATAAATTCAAATGCTAGACCTGAATTTCCTTTATTAATACTAAAAGGTGAAGTTATTGGTAAATCAGAATAATTTTTTTTCAAATCAAATATAACAATATGCAATTCTCAACAGTTTTTTTAGAAGCACAACCAGGTGGTGGATCTTCATCATTAATTATTATGGGATTAATGATTCTAGTTTTTTATTTTTTTATGATTAGACCTCAAGCAAAAAAAGCAAAACAACAAAAACAATTTATAAATGATTTACAAAAAGGTGATAAGATTGTTACAATCGCAGGTATTCATGGTGTTATTAATAAAATGAATGAAGATGGAACACTTAGTCTTGAAGTAAGTCCAGGTAGTTACATTAAAATAGAAAAGTCTTCTATCAGCATGGAATGGACAGCAAATGTCAATAAAGTTCCTACTGAAGATAAAAAATAATTTCTCTTGTTAAAAATTGGAATTACCGGAGGCATTGGTAGTGGAAAAACTACAGTATCCTCAATATTTGAAGTATTGGGCATACCTGTTTATTATGCTGATGTTGAGGCAAAAAAAATATTAAATGAAGATGATTCAATAATTGCCAGTATAAAAAAAATATTTGGCGAAGAAAGTTATATCAATCATCAACTTAATAATAAATATATTGCTTCAATAGTATTTACAGATCCCAATAAATTAAATTTATTGAATCAAATAGTTCATCCTGCAACAATTTCTCATGCAAACGAATGGATGAACAAACAGTTGTCTCCTTATTGTATAAAAGAAGCAGCATTAATTTTTGAAAGCGAATCACAAAAAAACTTAGACTATGTAATTGGTGTTTGGGCTCAAGAAGAAATTAGAATAAAAAGAATTATTAAAAGAGATCACCTATCAAAAGAAGATGTTTTAAAAAGAATAAATAATCAAATGAATGAAGAATTAAAAATGAAAAATTGTGCTTTTGTCATTCATAATAATGAGATTGAAATGCTTACCACGCAAGTGATTGAATTGCATGAAAAATTGTTATCAATGAGTTTGCTAACTTAATTCTGCTAATGCGTTTGAGATTTTTTTGAATCCTTTCTCTATGTTTTCTATACTATTGGCAAATGATATTCTAATACAATTAGGTTCTCCAAATGCGCTTCCAGTAACAGTTGATACATGCGCATCATTTAGTAAATACATACATAAATCATCTGCATTCTGAATGACTTCACCAGTTTTTGTTTTCTTTCCAAAGAATGATTGTACTTCAGGGAAAATATAAAATGCACCAGCTGGATTATTGCATTTCAAATTGGGAATATCTTTTATTAGTTCCATCACCTTAGCTTTTCTTTGTTTGAAAGCTTCTATCATTAAGGCTGTTGGTTTCATATCTCCTGTAAGTGCAACGATAGCAGCCCTTTGAGCTATAGAATTTGTAGCACTCGTAAATTGTCCTTGAATTTTTTCACAAGCTTTAGCAACTAAAACTGGAGCAGCCATATATCCAACTCTCCAACCTGTCATAGCATACCCTTTGCTTAATCCGTTAATCAATATAACTCTATCTTTCATGCTGGGAAAAGATGCTATACTATGGTGTGCACCAATAAAATTAATGTATTCATAAATCTCATCACTTAAAATGAAAACATTGGGATGTTTTTCAAATATATTAGCTAGTTCTTTTAATTCATTTAAATCATATACCGTTCCGCTTGGATTACAAGGAGAAGAAAACATGAATAATTTTGTTTTATTTGTAATATTCGCTTCTAATTCTGAAGGGGTGATTTTATAATCATTTTCAATTTTTGTTCTAACTATAACGGGTGTACCTCCGGCTAATTTTACGATTTCGCTGTATGTAACCCAAAATGGAGTTGGAATAATTACTTCGTCACCATGATCAACAATTGCTAATATAGCGTTTGCAATTGATTGTTTTGCGCCCGTACTTACTACAATTTGATCTGCAGTATACTGAAGATTATTATCACGTTGTAATTTAGTACAAACAGCTTCTCTTACCTCTAAATACCCAGGAACAGGAGTGTAATGACTAAAATTGTCATCAATTGCTTGCTTTGCAGCAACTTTTATATGGTCAGGAGTATCGAAATCTGGTTCACCTAAACTTAAATCAGTTATGTCAATACCATTAGCTTTTAAAGCTCTTCCTAATTTGGCCATTTTTAGCGTTTCCGGCTCATTAAATCTATTTAAAAGAGATGATAACTGCATAAATTATTGATTTCTACAAAAATAACATAAATTGAAGGTTAAACATTATTGATTTGTATTTTATTCTTGACTTTAGTGTCATTTGGATTTTATTTAAAAACTAGTTTTCAACTAAAATCACTTAATGCTTTTACTATAGGAGTTTTTCACTTATATTTGCACACTTAATTTTTTTAAACGACATATTTGTCATTAAAGCACTTTAAATCATGAGACTGAAAGGTTTAGTTTGGTTTTTTACCATTGCATTGATTATCATTTCTATTTGGGAACTCTCCTATACTTGGGTAATTAAAAGTTACGAAAGTGATGTAAAAGCACAAGCAGAGAAATTTGTAAAAAGACAATCTGGTTATAAGGATTTGTCCTCAGATCAGAAAGAAGCTCTCATAAAAGCAAAAACTTCAAGAATACTAGATAGCACTAGAGATAAGGCTATTTTCCCAATTTTTGAAACCAGTTATCAAAAATGTAAAGAAAATGAACTAAATCTTGGATTGGATTTACAAGGTGGTATGAGTGTTACAATGGATGTAAGTCTAGAAGGAATGATCAAATCACTCAGCAATAATCCTCGTGATCCACAATTGTTAGGTGCATTAAATAC
>CANGGD010000045.1 GCA_947453295.1 Chitinophagaceae bacterium
AATCCAAACAATAGAGGCAAAGTAATTCCTGTAAACATCGAGGAACAAATGAAAACATCATACATCGATTATTCAATGAGTGTGATTGTAGGAAGGGCGCTTCCTGATGTAAGAGATGGTTTAAAACCAGTACATAGGAGAGTGTTATACGGAATGAACGAACTCGGTAATGCTAGTAACAAACCGTATAAGAAATCTGCTCGTATCGTAGGAGAGGTGATGGGTAAATATCATCCACATGGTGATGCATCTATCTATGATACTATGGTTAGAATGGCACAGGATTGGTCTATGCGTTATAAAATGATTGATGGCCAAGGTAATTTTGGAAGTCAGGATGGAGATCCGCCAGCTGCTATGCGTTACACAGAGGTTAGAATGGAGAAGTTTGCGGAAGCAATGATGGAAGATATTGATAAAGAAACAGTCGATTATCAATTAAATTTTGATGACTCTTTACAAGAGCCAACAGTGTTGCCTACACGAATTCCTCAATTGCTTTTAAATGGAAGTAGTGGTATTGCTGTGGGTATGGCTACGAATATGATGCCTCATAACTTAAATGAAGTCATAGACGGTTGTATTGCATATATTGATGATAACGAAATTAGCTTAGACGATTTAATTAAGCATGTAAAAGCGCCTGATTTTCCAACCGGAGGAATTATCTATGGTTATGAAGGAGTTAAGCAAGCTTTATTTACGGGTAGAGGCAGGGTAGTACTTAGAGGCAAAACGAATATTGAAACAGATGCGAGAGGAAGAGAAAAAATTGTTATAACCGAAATTCCTTATCAAGTAAATCGAGATACATTAACTCAAAAAATCGGTGAGCTAATTAATGATAAAGTTATTGAAGGAATTAGTGATGTTAACAATGAAAGTAACAATAAAGAAGGGACCAGAATTGTAATTGAATTAAAAAAAGATGCTGTAGCACAAGTTGTCATCAACCAATTGTACAAATTTTCGGAACTACAAACATCATACGGTATTAACAATGTTGCTTTAGTAAAAGGCAGACCTAGACAATTAAACATAAAACATCTCATTAGTGAGTTTATAGAATTCAGACATGAGGTAGTAGTAAGAAGAACAAAGTATGAATTAAAAAAAGCAGAAGAAAGAGCGCATATATTAGAGGGATACATCATTGCTTTGGATAATTTAGATGCAGTCATAAAACTCATCAGAGAGAGTTCTACACCAGTTTTAGCAAATGAAGGATTAAAATCTTCATTTGGTATGACTGACATTCAAGCAAAAGCTGTACTAGAGTTGAGATTGCAGCGTTTAACAGGAATGGAAATCAATAAAATCAGAGAAGAGCATGCAGAAATTATGGCTTTGATTGAAAGATTAAAATTGATTCTATCCAATGAAGGAATGCGATTTGATATTATCAAAGCAGAGTTAATAGAGGTTAAAACAAAATTTGGTGATAATAGAAAATCTGAAATAATATATGCAGATGATGAAATAGATATGTTGGATTTAATTGAGGAAGAAGATGTGGTAGTTACTATTTCAAATTTGGGTTATATTAAACGTACTTCGGCAACAGAATACCGTCAGCAAAGAAGAGGCGGTAGAGGAGCCAAAGGAAGTAGCACAAGACAAGAAGATTATATAGAACATCTTTTTGTAGCTTCTACTCATCATACCTTATTAATTTTCACAGAAAAAGGAAGATGCTTTTGGCTTAAAGTGTATCAAATACCCGAAGGAGATAAAACAAGTAAAGGAAGAGCAATTCAGAATATGTTACAAATGCCGCCTGATGATAAGGTAAGAGCTATTATTGACATTAAGAATTTCCAAGATGAAGAATATGTAAATAATAATTTTATAGTTCTTTGTACTAAAAAAGGAATCATCAAAAAAACCGATCTAAAGGATTTTAGCAGACCTCGTCAAAATGGTATCAATGCGATAAACATTTTAGAAGGAGATCAGCTATTAGCTGCAGAACTAACAGATGGTAATTCTGAAATCATGTTAGCGGTTAAATCTGGTCGAGCCATTCGTTTTCCAGAAAAAACAGTAAGAAGTACAGGACGAGGTGGAATCGGTGTTTACGGAATTGAAGTGGATGAGCAAACAGATGAGGTTGTGGGAATGATTTGCATAAACAAAGAAGATAAATCTAAAACTGTTTTAGTAGTAAGTGAAAAAGGATATGGCAAAAGAACATTCCTTGATGATCCAGAAACGGGCGAAGCAAATTATAGAATCACAAACAGAGGCGGAAAAGGCGTTAAAACGATAAATGTAACGGAGAAAACAGGAAAATTAGTTGGATTATTGGCCGTATCAGAAAAAGAAGATCTAATGATTACTTGCGTCAGTGGTGTTACTATAAGAATGTCTGTAAAAGCAATCAGTGAATTGGGACGTGCAACACAAGGGGTAAAATTGATTAAAGTTGATGAGGGAGATGAAATTGCCGCAATCACACAACTGGATGAAATGGAAGAAGAATTAGACGAAAGTTCAATTTCAACCAATGAATCTGCTGAAAACAATTCAATTGATAACGCTTCAACAGATTCAACTGAAATATCAGATTCACCAGAAACGCCAGAAAATTAATTAAATTGATCGAAAAGCCTTCCAAAGAAATATTAGATTCCTGGACTAAAGATCCAAATAATTGGAAATGGGGCATTTTTTATTATAATAAGGAAGATAAAAGAATATTGCCTCCTAAGAAAAATCCAGCTATGGGTTGGACAGTAAACTTTGCAAATAAAAGATCGGTAATAACTTTTTTGCTGTTTATGCTATTACCAACTGCAATTATTTTATTGCTTTTATTAATTAATTAGAAAGTAGGGAATCGATCATCAAAATATGAATAAATCAAAGGCTCACTATTTTAGTGGGCCTTTCTGATATATTAAACAAAGATATCAAGCTGCAAAGTTCATTTAATATTCTACTTAACATAATATTAATTATAAGTTAAAACAATTGAATTTTTAATCCTTGTATATTAGATTACCTTTGAATAATGAAATTGCCAAATCGTGAGACCATGCTCTCTAACTTAAAAATTAACGCATTAAATGAAATGCAGTTAAAAACAATCGAGACCATACAAAATGAAAAAGAATTAATATTACTTTCTAATACCGGATCTGGAAAAACTCTGGCTTTTTTAATTCCATTATTAGAATCTATTGACGCTAATTTAAAAAATACGATTCAGACCTTAATATTGGTTCCTTCCCGTGAACTGGCTATTCAAATTGATACTGTATTAAAACAATTACAAACCGGCTATAAAATATCGTGTTGTTATGGAGGTCACAAAAGAGAAATCGAAGAAAATAATCTAGTTCAGCCACCAGCAATTCTAATCGCCACCGCTGGTAGATTAGCAGATCATATAAGAAGGAATAATGTAAACCTATCTTCTATTAATTTCTTAGTGCTCGATGAATTTGATAAGATATTAGAGCTTGATTTTCAACAAGAAATGGAATTTATATTTAATTCTATTCCAAATAATACAACCAAATTATTGACTTCGGCAACCCAAGCAATTGCCTTGCCAGATTATACTAAAATCATTAATCCCTTTTATCTTAATTTCATTTCTAATGAACCTAAAGATGAGTCTGTTTTTTACATCAAAACAGTAATGTCTCCCGAAAATGATAAAGTTGACACTCTTTTTATGCTTTTATGTAACTTAAAAGACACCTCTTCCATTGTTTTTTGCAATCATCGTGATGCAGTTGAGAGGACGCATCAACTTCTTGGAGAAAAAGATATTTTGTCTGTATTCTATCATGGTGGAATGGAGCAACATGATCGCGAAGTAGCCTTATGTAAATTTAGAAATGGTACTTCTAATGTATTGATAACGACGGATTTAGCTAGCAGAGGTTTGGATATTCTGAATGTTCGAAACGTAATTCATTATCATATTCCTCATACAGAAGATTCATTTACGCATAGAAATGGTCGTACGGCAAGAATGGATGCTTCAGGTTCGGTTTTCGTACTTATTGGTCCAGATGAAGAAATTCCATCTTTCTTATTAAATAGTAATCAACAATTTAACCTCCCAGAAAAATTCGAAATTCCCGATAAGCCAAAATGGAGCACCATGTTTATTGCCGCCGGAAAAAAAGATAAAATCAATAAAATAGATATCGTAGGTTTCCTAACTCAAAAAGGAAAACTTAAGAAGGATGAGATTGGTTTAATTGAAGTAAAAGATTTTTCAGCTTTCGCAGCAGTTCGAAAATCAAAAATTGGATTTGCTATAGAAAATGTAAAAAATGAAAAGATTAAAAATAAAAAAGTAAAAATAGCTGTAGCAAAATAATTCAATCTTTTTGCAAACAAACTAATTAGCTCCTCTCATTATTCTCATTTCTTCACCCATTGGAGGCATTCCCATCATCATGTTACTGCCCCCTTTTTGCTGATTTCCAAAAAATTTGTTCAATCTATATACTATACTGATCATGAAATATCTGCCTAATCTGTTCGTGCGTGTATCTGTAAACCCAGTTGCGATAACAGATCTGTTCAATCCAATATTCTCATCCATCAAATCAAATGCCTGAAGCTTTAAGGATAAATTTCTTTTCGATAAAAATTGCTTTTCCAAAGTTGCATTGATGATTAAAGGATTGGTATTCACGTTTGCCGACAACCCTTCGTTTAATGTTTTTTCAACATCATAACTTAAGATAAAATCCTCTCTGAAGAAAATTCTTGAATTATTGGATAATGTCCAGGCAATGGTATTTGAATTTAAATTTGGCTGCAGCGAATATTTACTGCTGTTTAAATTGTAATTAGCACTAATTGTAGTTTCAAGCCATTTTTTAATTTTAATATCTGTTGATAATCTTTGTCCTACCGTCCAATTGCTGCCAATGTTTTTACTACTGTAATCATTTAAATCTCTTATAAAGGAAATATTATTATTGTATCCTAGATTACCTCCCAAATTAAAAACATATTTTCTGTTTTGTATTGGTCTTGAAATATTATAAAATCCAAATAATGTATAATAGCCATCTGTATTTTGATACCTAGTTTCTTGCACTCCGTTGGTAAACAATTTGGTACTATTTACAATTTTATCCTGAACAAATGATGCACTGATGTTTCCAAAGAAAACATTCCCCGAAATAAAATCAAAGTTGTTATATCGCATACTCATAGTGTGTGTAAACTCCGGATTCAATTCTGGATTTCCAATTGTAATGTATTGTGGATTGGAATTGTCTGCGACCGGCTGCAACTGCGAATTGCTCGGCTGACTTGAATTTCCATTATAATTTATATTTAATGATCGACTTTTTGAAAAATTATAAGCCAATCTGATGATAGGGAAATAGTTTACAATTTGATTTGTATAAGTAGTATCACCAGTTATCGATTTAGTTTCAATAGTGGCAGGCTGAGCACTAAAACCTATTGTATAATTGTATTTTTTCTCAGTTGTTCTTAGATTAATACCGATACGATTGGTTCTGTATCTATTGCTATATATATTACTCAATGAATCAATATAGTCATATTGGTTTCTTGAAGAATCAAAGAAGTTATATGTCCTGTTGTTGTCAACATACTGATTATTGTAGGAATAATTGAACTCTAAATTTCTTTTTCTAGTCAAAGGCTCTGTGTAGGAAATTCTAGCTCCATAATTTTTATTATTGTTGTTCTGTTGGATATTTAATACTTGTTCTGTGTCTTTAGCATTCATTCCTGAATAGCGGGTTGTTAAATTATCATAATCTTCATCTGATTTTGTAGCCGATCCACCTCTATTGAAATTGAATGATATTGTTCTTCCTCTTTTTTGAAATCGATGATTGTATAATAAACTACCTGAAAAATTAGGACTATTTGAAAAACTTTTATCGTCCATATTTCCATCTGAAATTTTTCTTGAATCAATCTGTGATAAAAATGCTGAATTATATTTTGCATTTGTATTATTATGACTGAATGTGGGATTAAATTTTATATAGTTTGCACTATCAATTTTGTATTCAATATTAAATGAAGCTCTGTTGTTAGTTACTTTATTTTGATTGTTTGAGTTTTGAATGTATGAATTGGATTGATTCAAAAATACATTTTCTTGTGTCGAATTTTTTATAGTATTAGTTTGTTTTTTGGAGAAACTATAACTTCCATAAACCTCCATTTTGCTTCCCCAATTATCTCGATAATTAATTCCTATTGATTGGGTTGTATTGATTCCATCATTATTTCCAAGATTTCCAATGGCGGCCCCCATTCCCCCGCCGCCTCTGCCTATTCCCATTGAACGAGCCATGCCTCCCATCATATTACCCATTGCTCCACCCATTGACCCATAATTAAATTGATTGAAATTGGTGTTATTCAAATTGCCCAATAATGAAATCTGTTGATCATTATTAAATCTGTTCAAAGAAACTGAACCCAAATAACGCCCATCGGTCCCAGCTCCTGCAGTTTGGTTTCCAAAATATCCTTTATTTTTATCTTTTTTCAACTGAATATTCATTGTTTTTGAAGGGTCTCCATCTTTTATTCCGGTAAATGCGGCTTGGTCTCCATAATCATCTATAATTTGAATCTTATCTACCATGTCTGCATTCAACTCTCGTGTTGCAGTGGTTACATCTCCATTAAAAAATTCTTTACCATTAACCTTTACTTTAGTCACTTGCTTTCCTTGTGCTGTAACAGTCCCATCTTTATCTACTTGAACACCCGGTAAATTTTTTAAAATCGATTCAACGTTATCATTTTTTCTATACATCGTACTATCAACTTTGTAAGTAACGGTATCTTCTTTTATCTGTATTTTTTGTGATTCAAGTGTTATATTCCCAAGCATATTATCTCCCGGAATCATTATTATTTCTTCGAAAATTTGTGAAGTATCCTTTGAAAGAAGATCAATATATTTTACAAAATTATCAAAGCCAATATAGGTTGAGATTAATTTTATTTTTTCATTTTTGATAGTATTAAAAATGAAATTCCCATTCTCATCACTTAGGGTTTTAATACTGTCTTTATTGTTATTAAAAAAAATGGTGAGGGTTGCATTTGACAGTATGTTCCCCTCATTCGATTTCACCAGCCCTTTTATATGAGTTGTTTTCTGCGCATACATGATTTGTGAAATCAATAAAAAGAATATGAACGGAGATATTTTTTTCATCTATGAAGTTTAATTATTGATTTGCTTGCTTTTATATAATTCAATATAATCTTTAATCATTTTATGGAAACCTTCAGATTGATTAAACAATATTTTATTTTTTATTGGAAGTACGTAAATCGGAAATTCACTTAATTCTTTATTGTATTTTAATAGTCTTACAGCATCTTTTTCTGTTGTGATGATAATCTTGTTTTTAGATTGTAATTTTTCAAAGTGATTTTTTATGTTTTTTAAATCATCTGTAGTGAAAATATGATGATCAGAGAATTTTATCATTTCATATGAATGCAATTGCTTGTTGATGTGTTTCTTTATTGAAGTAGGATTTGCAATTCCACATATCAATAATGCATCCATGCTTGTTGATAATTCAATTTTATTGTTATTGAATAAATGGTATATAGCACCATAATCAATTGAAGAAAAAAATAACTTTTGATGTTGAGTTAATGTCAATTCTTTTTTTATGTTTTTAGCTTCAGCTTCAGTCATGTTTTCACTACATTTTGAAACAACAACAATATTCGCTCTTTGAATACTTGATCTGATATCTCTTAAATCACCAGCAGGAAAAATAAAATCTCTTGTGTATAGATTTGATCTTTCTGTTAAAACAATATTGAGCCCGGCATTAACTCTTCTGTGCTGGAAGGCATCATCTAAAATAATTACTTCTGTTTCTGGTTTTTGATGAAGGATTTGAGGAATGGCAAAAAGTCGTTCTTCACCTACAGTAACAAGTACATCTGGAAATTTTTGGTGAAATTGCATCGGCTCATCTCCAATATCAATTGCGGTTGTATTTTCATTGGCAATAGCAAAGCCTCTAGTTCTTCTTTTGTATCCCCTACTTAATGTTGCAATTTTATAATCGGCTTTTAATTGTTCAATTAAATATTCAGTCATAGGCGTTTTTCCCGTACCACCAATAGCCAAATTTCCTATGCATATAATCGGGAAATTAAAAGTTGCTGATTTTAATATTTTCCAGTCATATAATTTATTTATAAAAAATAAAATCACCCAATGAATCATTGAAAATGGAAACAGTAAATATCTAAAACTTTTTAACAATGTTATTTTTTTTTAGTCTTGAATAAAGATTGAAAAAATAGTTGTCCCATAATTTCTTTCCGTTTTATAATTTTCGAATTTTTTGTAATCATTTCTTGGGGTGTGTTCCAATACAAACCAGCCATTTTTTTGTAATAACTGTTTTTTAAAAATCTGCAAAGGAAGTTCATCAATGGTAGTTAATGCATATGGTGGGCCTGCAAAAATGAAATCGTATTGTTCTTTAGAATTTTGAATAAAAGAGAAAACTTCTTGTTTTACAACTTGCATATTCTCTATGCCGAAATTTATTTTATTTTTTTTAATGAACTCATACATGCTAGGATCTTTTTCAACTATAGTTAAATCTATTGCTCCCCTACTTGCTAATTCGTAACTAATACAACCCGTTCCTCCAAAAAGATCTAGTGTTTTTAAAACAGTAAAGTCTAAGTTGTTTTGTAATATATTAAACAATCCTTCTTTTGCGATATCGGTTGTTGGTCTGGTATGAGGCATTTTGCTGGGTGGAGAGATTCTTCTTCCGCCGTATTTCCCACTTATTATGCGCATGGTATTAATTGAATTAAATGACTCATAAAATGCTTGGGTATATTTTCAAAAGATTCACTTAGTGTTATGTTTTTTTCAAATTGATAAAATTCAACATCCAAAAAATAATTATAAATCTGTTTATACAAAGGGGATTCTTCTGAAATAAAACCACAAAGTTTTAAAGCTATATCAGTTGTAGAAACATTAAACTGTTTACAAGTGTTTTGTAAAATATAAACCACATCCTCAGGTGTTTTGAATTCGAATTTTTCAATTACTTGAAATTGATTTTTTTTGAATAAAATCACTTTTATATTTTGATGATAAAAAATACAAATCATTTTTGTATCATACATTGAAGTTTCTAACAAATAATTATTCGAATGGGCAATGTCATTAACATTTAATTGAGTGCTTAAATAATTATGCACTTCCTTTATTTTAGGATATACTATGTGAAGATCATGTGTTGTATTGTATTCAGATGAAATTTCTTGCGATTCTACTGCTCCTTTTATTAAATTATATACATCCTTTTTTAATTCATCGGTAAAATGTTTATTAGGAATTAAAATGCTATGGTAGTCGTATCTTATTAAAACTTCTTTCAAATTGTCTTTAAAACTTAAATAAGGAGTTATGATTCTTTGTATACAATCTAATTGATTATCGTACAATTCAAATTCATAATTCTCAAATCCCATTATTTGGGTTAAACTTTCATTCATAATTAAGATGTCAATACCAAACTCTGATAATTCAATCATTAAAGAAAATGAATCAGAATAATCTAACGTAGTATTAATCTTTATTCCAGTTTTCAAATTTGCAGCTTTATATTATAAAAATTAAATAATTAATTTAAGTAAGCAAAATAACAATAAATTTGTTGACTTTATGGAAAGAATTGAAAGAATAGAAAAGTTAAAAGTTAAAGTTGATCATCGACAAATATTGTCAATTGCTTTACCGATTTCAGTAGCCATCTTAATTCCACAATTGAACTTATTAATAAATGCTATATTTCTTGGTCATTTAAGCAATGAAGCTTTAGGAAATGCGGGTGTTACAGGTGTTTTTTATTTGATTTTTGCAGTGGCAGGTCATGGAATGAACAGCTCTATGCAATCTGTTTTTTCAGGATATGCTGGTTCTGGGGATCACAATGCATTTAAAATAGTCCTTTGGCAGGGAATTAGAATAAGTCTACAAATTGCATTTTTTTTTATATTATTTACTTGGTTGATAGCCCCGTTTATTTTAAAGCAAGTAGCCGAACCACATGCTTATCCAGCTGAAATGAGTTTTTTGAACATCAGAATTATTGGCTTACCATTTTTATTTATGTTTCAAATGGGGAATGCTTTTCTAATTGCGTCACTTAATAGTAGGTTGTTGATTTTTGGATTTGTAATAGAAGCATTAACAAACATACTTTTTGATTATTTGCTCATTTTTGGCAAAATGGGTATGCCTCAAATGGGATTTAATGGTGCTGCTGTGGCTTCTGTCATAGCCGAATTTGTAGGGATGTTATCTGTTTTTTTTGTATTGATTTTTTCCGGTCTAAAAAATAATTATAATTTATTTTCTGACTTCACATTCGATAAAAAAATCTCAAACAAAATTTATAAGATTTCATTTCCATTGATTTTACAATATGTTTTAAGTTTAACAACTTGGTTAATCTTTTATATACTCATAGAGTCTAAAGGCCCAATGGCAAAAGCAATCAGCAACACAATGAGAAATGTTTTTGGTATTGCAGGTATTTTTATTTGGGCATTTGCTGGTACTAGTAATACAATGGTATCAAATTTAATAGGTCAAAAAAAATATGATATGGTTATTCCTGTTATTACTAAAATTTCATTTTGGAGTGCTGGATTTTGTATCGTTATTATTTCATTATTAAATTTATTTCCACAAGCATTTTTTGAATTATTTGGCCAGTCTTCTACTTTCACTACAGAGGGATTGCCCGTTATTAGAGTTGTTTCCTGCGGACTTATATTCATGAGTGTTGCAAACATTTGGTTAAATGGTCTTACGGGAACCGGTAAAACAAAAATCAATTTATTTATAGAAATTGTAGCTATTTTATTATATCTAATCTATACTTATTATTTCATGAATATTCATTACGTTAGTTTGGCTATGGCTTGGAGTAACGAGTTTGTATATTGGGTAGTTATATTTTTCATTTCATTTATTTACATGAAATCTGAAAAATGGAAATCAATTGAATAATAAATTACTTAGTGAAAATTATATAGAATGTCAGTTTTAATTAGAAAATGGAATGTAAATGATATTGAATTATTGGTTCAAAATGCGAATAATATCAATGTATGGAATAATTTAAGGAACTATTTCCCTCATCCTTATACCATAGAAGATGCTCAAGCTTGGTTAGAATTAGTTGATGTTGAAGGAGCTACACTCAACTTTGCTATTGAATTTGAGGGCGTATTAGTTGGAGGAATTGGGTTAATTCCTAATTCGGATGTTTATGTTATGTCTGCAGAAATCGGATATTGGATTGGTGAAAGTTACTGGGGAAAAGGGATTGCAACTGAAGCAATCAGACAAATTGTTGATTATATTTTTTATAATTTTGATATCATAAGAATTTATGCTGAAGTGTTTGAAAATAATAAGGCTTCAATGAGAACTTTAGAAAAAAACGGATTTTATCTTGAAGGAGTAAGAAGAAAATCAATATTAAAAAATGATATTTTAATGGATGATTTTATCTGGGTAAGACTAAGACCATGGTAATTCTTTCTTATTAAACTTTGATTATTTTAAAATGTCTATAACGAAATTAAAAAATGCGCTTAAAAAAAAATATAGCAACAAGTGATACTGGATTTATTTTTAATCCAACAACTGGTGACTCATTTACTGTTAATCCAATGGCATCAGAAATATTACAACATTTAAAACAAGGGCTCACCTTTTCTGAATTTAAAAATCTTATACTTCAAAAATATGATGTGGAAGCAAATCAACTCGAAAATGATTGCGAAGATTTTTTAAATCAACTTAAAGAAGCTAATCTGCTGGAAGTTTAATGTTCTCACAAATGAATCAAAAAAAAATCGTTGTTGCTGTTACCGGTTTAAATGCTATAGATAGTCCAGGCCCTGGAGTTGCTGTCATTAGGGCAATTAGAGATGAGTTTAAAGATAATGTCAGAATTATTGGACTCTCTTATGAAACACTAGAACCAGGTATTTACATGCATGATATCGTTGACAAAACATATCAAATCCCCTATCCTACTGCCGGAACTCAATCTTTACTTTCAAGATTAAAATACATTCATAATATTGAAAAAATAAATGTTGTTATTCCAAATTTTGATGCGGAGTTGTATAATTTTATTAAAATAGAATCTGCTTTAAGAGATCTAGGCATTCAATCTTTTTTACCAAGTTTAGAACAGTTGGAATCAAGAGATAAAATCAATTTATCTGCTTTTGGAAAAAAACATAATCTTTTAGTTCCAGATGAAAAGGTCATATATTCTGTTAATGACCTTCCCTCTTGTGAAGAGGATTTGAATTTCCCCTTAGTTATAAAAGGTAAATTTTATGATGCAATTATAGCTCATACTTTAGAACAAGCACAAAAAGCATTTTACAAGTTATCTGCAAAATGGGGACTTCCTATCATTGTTCAGCAATTTCTTACAGGAACAGAAATAAATATTGCAGTTTTAGGAGATGGAAACGGAAATGCAACAAGTATTGTCCCCATGCGAAAATTATATATAACAGACAAAGGGAAAGCATGGGCTGGAATTACACTTGAAGATGAAAACTTATTAGCCATTGCCAAATCATTTACCAATAGTACAAATTGGAAAGGTGGTTGTGAATTGGAAATAATGAGAACTGTAGACAATAAACTTTACATCATGGAAATAAATCCCCGCTTTCCAGCATGGATTTATTTAACTGCGGGTGCTGGACAAAACCAACCTGCTTCTTTAGTTAAAATGGCTATGGGAGAAAAACTAATACCATTTGAAAATTATACTATTGGAAAATTATTTATTAGATATGCATGGGATTTAATAACCGATGTTCAAGAATTTCAAAAAATTAGTGCATTAGGTGAATTGTAATTTTAATTAAATTAATACATGGAAAAAATAAAATATGAGAGGCCTGTTATTCTAAAACTAAATGCTGGTTTAATGAATAAATTTGGATCTAGAACAGAGTATGAACCAGTAAAAGATATTGATGGTGTTTCTGTCGTTTCTCTAATTGAAAAGTATGGTTCTCCCGTTTTTGTGTTGAGTGAAAAAACAATAAGGAGTACTTATCAGAATACTGTAAGGGCCTTTAAAACTAGATATCCAAAAGTTCAATTCGCTTGGAGTTATAAAACAAATTACATCAATGCGGTTTGTAATATTTTTCATCAAGAAGGAAGTTGGGCTGAAGTGGTGAGTGGATTTGAATATGATAAAGCAATAGGAAATGGAGTTCCAGGAAACAAAATTATTTTCAATGGCCCAGAAAAATCAAACAAAGAATTAATAAAGGCTATTGAGAATGATTCTTTAATTCATATAGATCATTTTGATGAGCTTAATCAATTAATTGATTTGTGTGAAATAGTTGATAAAAGACCACGTGTAGCCATACGCGTGAATATGGACACGGGGGTTTATCCAATTTGGGACAGGTTTGGTTTTAATTACGAAAATGAATCCGCATGGAATGCGTTGACAAAAATTGTAGCTTCAAATAAATTGAATTTAATTGGTTTGCATTGTCATATTGGTACTTATATGCTTTCTACTGAAGCTTATGGAAT
>CANGGD010000046.1 GCA_947453295.1 Chitinophagaceae bacterium
AGCTTCCATTTTAAAAACAATGGTGAATGGAAATATTGTTTTTGAAAATGATTCTATCTGTTCTGCTGAACCTGGAAAAAGATTAGTTTTTGACAGAAATTAATATTGCTTTTTTAACTCTCATTTTGTTATTTCCATTGTTAATAATGCTCAATCCTTAGGTGATATTCTAATTTTTAGAGGATGATTTTCTTGTAAAAAAATAAAAGCGCATACAGAATTTTGGGTATGCTAGTAAAAACTTTTGGCAGTGCAGTATATGGCGTTGAGGCGCGAAGTATAAGTATTGAGGTGGATGTAAATAATCAAGGTAAAAATTATTATATCGTAGGCTTGCCTGATAATTCTATCAAAGAAAGTTTACAGCGAGTGGAAAGTGCTATAAAGAGCAATGGATACTACATGCCTCGAACTAAGTTATTGGTAAATCTTGCTCCTGCGGATATAAAAAAAACAGGAGCTGCATTTGATTTGCCCATTGCCATAGGAACATTAGCAGCAACCAAGCAAATAAAAGATCCCGAAAAATTATTGAAGTATGTGATCATGGGAGAGCTGAGTTTAAATGGAGAAATAAAATCAATTAAAGGTGCCTTACCCATTGCCATACAAGCTAAAAATGAAAATGTAGAAGGGTTAATAATTCCTTTGGTGAATGCTAGTGAAGCGGCGATGGTAAAAGATTTAAAAGTGTTTGGTGTAACTCATATAAATGAAGTAGTAGAATTTCTAAATGGGAAATTAGTCATAGAGCCAACGTATGTAAATATAAAAAAAGCTTTTGAAAAAGTTCCTACACAATATGATATAGATTTTGCAGATGTAAAGGGACAACAAAATATAAAAAGAGCATTAGAAATAGCGGCAGCTGGCGGTCATAATGCAATTTTGATAGGCCCGCCAGGTGCCGGTAAAACTATGTTGGCTAAGCGATTACCTACTATATTACCTCCTCTTAGTGTAGAGGAAGCTTTAGAAACTACAAAAATTCACAGTGTAGCTGGTAAACTAGCTGAGCATTCTTCAATTATTAATAAAAGACCATTTCGAAGTCCGCATCATACCATTTCAGATGTGGCATTAGTGGGAGGTGGTGGACATCCACAACCAGGAGAAATTTCATTGGCGCATCACGGGGTATTATTTTTAGATGAATTACCAGAGTTTAAAAGAACTGTTTTGGAAGTGATGAGGCAACCCATGGAAGAAAGAAAAGTAACTATTTCGAGAGCAAAAATCGCATTAGACTTTCCCGCAAATTTTATGCTTATAGCAAGTATGAACCCCTGCCCTTGCGGATATTATAACCATCCGCATAAAGAATGTTCTTGCGCACCCGGAGTAGTGCAAAAATATTTAAATAAAATTTCAGGACCATTACTGGATAGGATTGATTTACATGTAGAAGTAACACCTGTTGAATTTGATGAATTAACTACTAATAAAAATGATGAGAAAAGTAATAAAATAAGAGACAGAGTGATTGTAGCAAGAAATATACAAATCAAGAGATTTAAGCAAATCGAAGGGATATATTCCAATGCTCAGATGAATAGTAAAATGTTAAAGGAGCTTTGTCAATTAGATCAAAATGCAACGCTTTTAGTAAAAAAAGCCATGGATAAATTAAACCTATCAGCAAGAGCTTACGATAGAATTTTAAAAGTAAGCAGAACCATCGCTGATTTGGACTTTTCAGACAACATCACAACCACTCACATTTCTGAAGCTATTCATTACAGAAGCCTGGACCGAGAAAACTGGGGAGGGTAAAATGAGTTAATGATATTCAAAGAAATTGATTGTATTATATTTGTGGATAAAGATGTAGATGTCTCAATTAAAGAAACTCGCAAGTCAAACTTTATTGTATGGTCTTAGCAACATTATGGCTAAGATGCTGAACTATTTGCTTACTCCATTACTTTCTTATTTACTCATCAATCAATCGGGACAAATTGCTAATGGGAACATGGCCATCATTTATGCGTCTATGACTTTTTTCAATATCATTTTTACTTATGGAATGGAAACGGCTTATTTTAAATTTTCAAATCAAGAGGGTATAGAAAAAAATAAATTATTTCAAACTTCACTTTCATCATTAATCATCAGCACGGTTTTATTGTGTGGAATTGTTTTTTTTACAAGAGAATGGTTATCAAATTGGATGTCATTAGATCAAACAATTTACATAAACTTCATGTTTATGATTATTGCTTTTGATACTATAGCAGTCATTCCATTTGCTAAATTAAGACAGGAGCAGCGTCCTCTAAAATATGCGATTACAAAATTATTAGGCATACTTGTTACAATAGGATTTACATTATGGTTTATTGTTTTTAGTCCCTCTTACATTAGTCATCATCCTGAAAGTTTATATACAATTATTATTCAACCATACGATACCACTTCTTTATTATTAATATCTAATGCTGCAGGATCTTTAATAACACTATTGCTTCTGATTAAAGAGTGGAAGGGTTTTAGTTTTAAAATTGATGTCAATTTATGGAAAAAAGTTATTAGCTATAGTTTGCCTTTCATCATTATAGGATTAGGTGGGATGATTAATGAAGTTATTGACCGGATTATGTTGAGCAAATTATATGTGGGTACAGTTGAAGAAGCAAAAGCAATAACCGCAACCTATAATTTTAGTTACAAATTAGCCATATTCATTACATTATTCATTCAGGCTTTTAAAATGGCAGCAGAGCCTTTTTTCTTTAACCAATCAAAAGAAAAAAATGCACCAGAAACATATGCAAAAGTGATGTATTGGTTTGTCATTACTTTATGCGTTGCATTTTTATTTACTTCCTTGTTTATTGATGGATTCAAATATTTTATTGGACCTCAATACCGTCAAGGATTAGGAGTTGTTCCCATTTTATTAAGTGCTAATGTTTGCTTAGGAATTTATTATAATTTGTCTATTTGGTATAAAATCACAGACAACCTCAGATATGGCATAGCCATAACGCTTTTTGGAGCAGCATTAACATTAATGATAAATTATTATTTTATCCCATTATATGGCATGTATGCTTCTGCGTATGCTACCTTAATTTGTTATGGCACAATGATGATATTATCTTATTTTTTAGGTCAAAAATTTTATTCAATTCCATATCAAATTAAATCTATAGGTTTTTATGTTTTGATGGCTGCAATTTGTTTTATGTGTCAAAATGTTTTATCAATGTTTATTCCTTCTGTTTTTTTTAGATTATTAACAGGCCTTGTTATTTTTGGAATTTATTTAATACTAATTGTTAAAAAAGAATCTATAGAAATACTAAGTTTGCTAAAAAAAAGAAAGCATTGAAAAAATTATTACTTGCCATTCTAATCATCACTATTAGTTCCTTTCATTCAGTTGCAAACACAACAATAGTAAATTCCTTAAACAGCTTAACTAACGCATACACCAACGCGTATCCTGGAGATAGTATAATTATTGCAAATGGAACTTATAATTGGGGGGCCATAAGCTTAAGCAATGTACATGGCAATGCAAATGGAAATTGGATAGTAGTGAAAAGTCAGACATTAGGTGGTGTTATATTTACAGGTTCTACTTATTTAAAATTTGATGGAACAAAAATTCAAATCAATGGATTGAAATTTGCAAATGGAGATGCCGGAACAAATCCAGTCATTTCATTTAGAACATCTACATCCAATTTGGCAAATTATTCCAGAGTATGTAATATTATTTTTGATAATTACAATACCCCTTCTCCTGATGGAAATACAGAAAATGAATGGATAGGTATTTACGGAGTAAGAAACCGTGTAGATCATTGTAATTTCATCAATAAAAACAATGCAAGAGCAACAATTGTAGTTTGGTATAGCACTGCTACTTTTCCTGATAAATCTATTTCAACTTATCATAAAATTGATTCAAATTATTTTAGTGGAAGAAGTTATATGGGTGGAAATGGAGGCGAAACAATTCGTGTAGGAGTAGGTAATAACTCAAGAACAGATGGATATAATATTATAGAACACAATTTGTTTGAAGGATGTATTCAAACTGAACCAGAAATTGTTTCTAATAAATCATGTCATAATACCTATAGATATAACACTTTTAAAAATTGTAATGGTGGGCTAACATTAAGAATGGGTAAGTATTGCGAAGCGTACGGCAATTATTTTATCAATGACGACCCCACAAAAACAGATTCTTATGGAATAAGAATTATTGATAAAGGACATAAAGTTTACAATAATTATTTTGAAGGACTTTTAGGAAGTGCTTCAAGTAATACAACAATGAGAACACCCATTGTAATTTATAATGGATCATTTGCTGCATCAGATAGCTTAAATCCGCTCATTTTAAATGGAGAATATCTTCCTGCAGATAGTGCTATAGTGGCTTTTAATACGATTGTAAATTGTAAAGGAATTGGAATAAAAATTGGACATAATGACAATGGCCTTGCTTTATTTCAACCTTTGGGTTTAAAAATTGCGAATAATGCAATCAAAATGTCAACTGGTCGAGCAGCGTTTATTGAATCTACTAATACAAGTCTTACTTACTCAGCAGAAGGAAATAAATACAATGCACCAAATGGATTAGGCATAAGCAATACAAATGGATTTAGCCAAGATGCTTTAACTTTTGGAACAAGGGTTAACGGAATACTAACAGCTCCTAGTACACTATTAGATGCGGCTATCAATACTAGCAATTATGCTGCCATGCTAAATAATTTTGACGCTCAAAAACAATTTAGATCAACAATATATGATGTGGGGTGTGATGAAAGTAATGGAAGTGGAAATATTGTTACGCATCCTTTAGATTCAAGTATCGTAGGAGCTGGTAATCCGCATTATGTATTGCCTAATCAAACTATTATTTTTCCTCCAATTAGTCCTGTTAGTATTACTTCTCCCGATTTAAAAAACTTAGCAAGATCAGACAAAGGATTGCCCATTTATTATTCAAGTTCAAATCCTTTAGTTGCCACGGTTATAAATAATGCTGTTCATATTGTTGATTGCGGAAATTCAGTAATTACAGCTTCTCAACCCGGAAATGCATACTTCAATGCTGCAATGCCTGTTGCACAAAGTTTAACGGTAAAATGCGATTCCAATTTCATTGGAGATAACTTATTTCCGAATCCAGCTATAATGAATTCAACAACTTTGTTGTATCATCTTGATCAGGAATCAATGGTAAGTATTTGTGTATACAATCAAACCGGTGAATTAATTGAAAAGCTTGTCTCAAATGAAAAAATGTTAGCTGGAGTGCATAAACAAGAAATAAAAACGAATAAGTTGTCGAAAGGAAAATATTATGTCATACTTTATTCAGGCAATTCTAAAAAAATCTTTTCTCTCTTAAATTTTTAAAAAGATATAGATGCGTTTTTTAAAGCAAATCATTTTTGTTTATTTGTTATGTCTTACTCATTTAATAAGTTATTGTCAAACAGACCATAAGCTTACCATTAATTTTAATCAAAAGCAATTCAAACAAGGAGACACTATCTCTTTTGAGGCAAACTTGAAAAATTATGAAAGTATTTCCAAAACTGCCACGCTCTCACTAGTTATTGAAGAATTAAAAACAGGAAGAAAATGGAAATACAGATATCCATTAATCAATGGTTATATTAATGCCAATCTAAAAATAAACGATCAAATTCAAGATGGAGTTTATGCCTTTAATTTTTTATTGCAAAAGAAATTTTTTGGATTAAACGGTAGCTTGTTAAATCCACTGGAAAATGATGCGGTATTAAAATATTTTATTCTTACCAAGAATATGCAAATGGAGTCAAATATTATTTCTTTAGACAAAAACAATAATTTTCAAATTCACAACATTTTATTTCAAGATTCTGCCTGCATAATTTTTTCACGTCCAAAAAATAAAAATATTGATTTAAAAATAAAAATTGAAACGCCCTTAGATTCTTTGAAAGAAAGCCTGGATACTATCTCGCAGTTTATTGTAATTGGAAATACAGCAGATACTATTCAATTGAAAAACAATCAAACCATAAAAAATTATCAATTTGATGGAAACGATAGTTTGTATAAAACTATAATGCCTGCAGTAGTTGTTAATTCAAAGTCGAAAAAACTCATTGATAATTTTGAAAAAGAAAATACAACCGCACTCTTTTCGGGCTTTGATGCCACTACAATAGATGGTTTGGAATCAAATGAAATTGCACAAGCGAATGATTTGTTTACTTATTTAACTACAAAAGCAGCAGGCCTTACCATCAGCATTGATGAAGAAATGGGCAGTACATTAATGTGGAGAAAACATCCTACTGATCTATATGTTGACGAAATAAAAGTGGATCCATCTTTTGCACTAGAAATTATGCCTTCAGAAATAGCAATGATAAAAATATTTCCTCCAGGAACGACTGTTGGGTTTCGAACTCCAAAAGGTGGAGCTGTTGCTGTTTACTTAAAAAAAGGAATTTATAAAAAAGAAAAGAAAGTAGGCAGCAATTTTAGTATTGTAGGGTATACAGGGATTGATGCCATTTGGAAATAATCATTATTACAAATAGACTTCTACTACATCTGCAACATCTGTAACAATAATATTTACTTTGGTTATGAACGCAGGAAACAATATTGTTTCTCCTTTTCTTAATAAATAATTTTCATTATCAACTTGAATTTCTAATTGACCATTTACACAGATATAAATCACAAAAGAATCCACTGAAGAATAATCCTTCAAAGTGTTAGCTGTAAATCTTAAAAAATTAGAAGTAAAAAAAGGTGAATGAACAAGTTTATTAGATTCATTCTCATTTTTATTGAATGTAGTTTTATAAGATGAATAGGCATTAAAATCAATAACATCAATAGCCAGATCATTATGTAAAGCTCTTTCTTTTCCTGTTGTTGCATCAATTCTGTTGTAATCAAATATTCTGTATGTAATGTCTGATGTTTGTTGAATTTCTGCTAATAACACTCCTGCACCTATTGCATGTACTCTTCCTGCAGGAATATAATACACATCTTCTTTTCTTACTTTTTCAACATTTAATAACTCAAGTAAATTGCCCTCTTCTAGTTTCTTTAAATATTCATTAGATTGAGTTTCTTCTTTAAAACCAACAATTATTTCTGCATCAGCATCTGCATCCATAATGTACCACATTTCATTTTTACCAAAAGATTGATGGCGAGATTTTGCTTTCTCATCATCTGGATGCACTTGTATGGATAGGGGTAAGTTGGCATCAATAAATTTTATTAGAAGCGGAAAAGAATTTCCAAAACTTTGATAAACTTTTTCTCCAACTATATCAGCTTTATAAGTATTAATAATTTCTTTGAGTGTTTGTCCTTGCAAAGGACCGTTTAATACCAACGTTTCATCTCCATGTACATCAGATATTTCCCATGACTCGCCGATTTGATCACCTTCAAAATCCTTTTTTAGTACTGTTCTTAATTTATGCCCGCCCCAAATGCGGTATTTAAAAATGGGCTGAAATTTTAATGGATAAAGATTCATCTTTAGTTTTTTATGATTGGACATGAAATCCTATTCATCATGTATCAGAGCAAATTTAAAGAAGTCTTTGAAATAATTGAAGAAGATATAAAAAGAACTCGCCCACCATTTAAATGGTGGGCGAGTATAAATTTCCTCCTTTCCCCACTGCCTTCTCTAATATTTTATAACTTTTTGTGTTGCCAAATTTTTACCCTGACGAACTTCCATTAAGTATGTCCCAGCTTTTAAGTCTGATCCAACACTCATGTTTTGCTCAGGCATTACATTCATCACCTTCATAACTCTGCCTTCCAAATCCATCACTCTAATTGTGATCAAGCTTTCATTTATTGCCCCCTTCACTTGTACATTGAAATCGCTCGTTGTTGGATTAGGGAACACATTCAATCTAATAGATTCATTTTTTGATTCCGAATGCGCAGATGTTTTAGCAAACACAGGGGTTACACATCCTGTAGTTACCAACTTCAATACCTTCTTAGCTCCTGTTGTACAATTATTTTTGGATTGCACATATATACTGTCATTACTACCGGCAGTTACAAAACGAACTTTCACTTTCGTGCCATAAGGAGCTACAGCCGGACTATCAATCACAGCGCCATTTGGAACAGTCCATACATACGCTACTGCACCGGTTACTGATGATGATGTATAAGTATAGCCTTTTTGTGTACCCAAAATAGGACAAATATTTGTTGTGCCTGTTAAACTTGTAGGAGCAGATGGCGCCACAATACCTGCAGCTATTGATTTAGCAGTTGTACTTGTAATACCACAAGATGATATAGCTTTAACATTAAGATTTGCACTTGTAAATCCGAAACTATAATGAACTGCAATCCATGAACTGTCCGTTGCTGCATCTACTATACTAACTAAGTTTGAAGATGTACCGCTGATTGTCCATTTATAACCAATTGCACCACTTAGTAAGGCAGTATACCTGAATGTATCTGAAGCAAGACTGCTTATTTTAGAACAAACATTTGTTGCACCTTTTACAGATGTAACTGTTCCAGCAGAATTTGTTTTAACAGCTATTGAACTGGGTGAACTTAATCCGCAATTAGTACTTGTGCGAACAGATATATTTCCTGATACAAATGAACCGAATGCAAATCTAACTGCTACCCATGTACTATCTGTACCCGATGCATCCACAATACGCATAGTAGAAGGGTCTGATACCATCCAACTATAATTGGTATAAGCCGAACCAGCTGATGCAGTAACTTTATATCGTACCGTATCATTTGGTTGTGCTAAATTTATTTTTGAACATACATTAGTTAACCCAGCAGTTCCTCTAGGCAGTGGATTTGACATAGGTATAGTAACGTTTAATCTTTTACTCGTACTCATGCCACAATCGTTAATTGCAACTACACTCAATTCCTGACCATCATCCCATGGTTTATTATTACCACCGATATTAACAGCAACTGAATTTAAAGTAGAATCTCCCACAAAACTCCATCCAGATGGAATTGTCCATTTGTATTTTGTTGCGTTAGCAACAGGGACAATGCTATACACCTGATTGGTTGCATACTGACATTGTCTGGTTAAACCAGTTATGTTGCCAGGCGTTGCCGGTTTAGCAGTATTTATTGTTGCTATAATCGCTACTCTTGATGATGCACACAAACCATTAAATGCTTCTGCATAATACGTTTTGGTAGAAGTAATAGATGGTGTTGCATAAGTATTACCTGTAAATAATAAAGATCCGTTTGTACTTAATGCATACCATCTAATGCTGGCACCTGGTGAAGGCATAGCCGATAATGATACTGATCCTGTGCCACAACGGTTAGCATTAGTTGTAGAAACAACTGAAGGCACAGCGTTAATCGTTAAATGCAGTGATACCACACTATCACAACCACTCACATTTGTAAAGGTATGTGTTGGTGTTGTTCTTGATGATGAAGTATACGTTACTCCATACCATACAAAACTTCCGCAGGCTGAAGCAGTGGTATCGCCAGTATTCGGCGAACAAGTAGCGGCAGAAATTTCTCTTATTGCAACCCCACTAACTGAATTATTATACACAACATTGTCTGCTGTGTTTGAACTGCTGTTGTAATCTAACGACCATGAAGAGCCGTTGTGTATTAGCAATTTCAAAGCAGTTTCGTCAAGACCATTCAACTCGGATTCTTGGTAGTTGATTTTTACCAAACCGCTATAAGCTGCAGTAGTGGTGCTAAATTGATAACTCTTTCGGATAGGTACAATATTCGTACTGTTGTTTAAAGCACCGCTCAATACCAAACTGGTACCCAAACTAAAATCTGATGAAGGGGTAAGATCCAGTCCTTCGGCACTTATTAAAGTGCCTGCTTTAATATTAAAACCCGAGCCCGATGCAACCGAAATAATGGTATGATTATTTAATCCTATAGTATCGCCATTTTGAATGTTATAATTCGAAAGGTTAAGATTATCCTCAAGTCTTATACCTTTAAAATATAAAATTTGTTGGTCTGGTGGAAATCCCGATAAGTCTTGAATTTTTTGTTTTACATTTTCGATCGGTTCGGTTGGTTCAACTTCTAATGGCCTAATGAGCATCCCTGTAGTTGTTGCCACATAAATTGGAAATGCCTGTAACACTGAGCTATATAGCCCAGCTGCAAACACCAATATGCAGATGATTATTTTTTTCATTTTGGTTTCATTTTTAAAATATCTTTCATAATCCTAAATTGTTATAGGAGGATATAAATTCTATTTTCAATAAATAATAATATTTAGAAAGATCGAATTGCAATAACTCCACATGGACCACCATTAAAACCATTTTCACCAGCAACTCCTAAATAATAATAAACCATTTTTGAAGTTTCGTTTGGCGAAGCAGCTGGGGTAGATGTCCAATTGTAATAATTTAATCTTCCTTGGTATTCTGAACTGAAATATGATTTATTTGCATATAATACTGAAAACTCATAGCTTGTTGGTAATCTCCAATCTGTAAATAATTTTCCATTAGTGGAGTGATTATTAGGGTTTGAAATCATATTTTGTGCTTGAGAGTAGTTGTATATATCATCGTTTGAAGTTGAATTTGTGTTAGGAGAAATTAATTGTGTTTCAGAAATCAAACCGTGCATTCCGTCTGGTGTTACATAAAATACAATTCCTCCACCAAAACTTTCGCCGATTGTATGTGTTGTACCACTACCAGAGCTCACAGAACCATCTGCCATTAAATACTCAGAAGATGTACCTGATGGTGTTTTAAAACCTGAAGCTGTTATTTTACCTGAAGTTTTAACATCTGTTATACCACCATTACCTAATTGAATAGTATTACTTGCATCTACATTTGCTCCATTACCTAAGGCCACCGAATTATCAATCGTACCTCCTCCAGCGCTAGCATATCTTCCAAGAAACACACTATTTGTTAGATTATCACTAATGTCACCTCTATGACCTGCCCATGCACCTACTGCAACATTACCGGCACCTTTTTCAGCATGTAAAGCCCCATTGCCAACAGCTACAATTTCACTTGAAGATTCATTATAATAATTTGCAGCACTTCCTATGACAACATTATTACTTCCAGAATTATTGTTATGAGCAGCATTTTGTCCTAATGCAACATTGTAAATACCTGATTGATTACTTATTAAAGCGTTATTACCAAAAGCTACATCAGAGATATCATCAAAACCTCCATGACCCAAATTGAGATCTTTGATTCTGATGTCTTTAGTAAAGGTTTTATAACCATCAATTGTTTGACTATTGGTTAAATCCACAAAATCACCTCCTGCACCACCTGACACTCCTTGTGGACCAAGACCTTGCTTCCAAACTGAACCATCAAAATAATAAAAACCACTTGTTCCATCAGTTTGGTAAATAAATAATCCCGTTGCAGGATTGCTGATGGCATTTTTTTGAGCTTCAGTCATACGAGGACTAAGTAAACCCTTTGTTGTTGACTTTACCTCCAGCTGTGCAGAAGGATCTACGTCTGGCGCGGCTACACCAATACCTACCTGAGCCTTGGTAGTTAAAGAGGCAAAAACTAGCAAGAAAAGAACAATGTTTTTCATTTGTTTGATTTTTTTAATGAATGGTTTGAAATTTTTTTTAAGATGCGAAGTAATATAATTAACAACATCCCTCCAATAGGCTCTATTTGTTTTCAACTTTTTAAGACATAATACTTGTTTTTTGGGATATGATATTTTTTATTAGAGTGGATACAGTTTTTTTTAGAGTGGATTTAATCTAAAAAAAACTTTATTATGCATCAAAATGAGGAGTTGTTACTTGATCTATATTTTTGGTGAAATAATAGATCGTCGTATTATTAATAAATCTATTTCGTTTTATATGCATAAGAAGGCATTTCGGGATTGTTTAAGTCTATTTCACTTATTTTGAGATACGTTTCACCTGTTTTGAGAGATTATTTTTTTAAAAGTTTGTATTTATTGTAGGTACTTTGCAATTCGATTTTGGTAACATTAGGGTAATATTGGTGTCCTTTCTTAATTTAATACTTCGGTTCATGTTCAGCAACATTATTTTTTTTATTACAGCGGCCTTCGGGTTTTTGTGTATAGCTAACCTCTTTGCAAAAAATAAACATCAAGAGCACTCTCTCATCAATAAATATCTATTTATCATTATTGCCGTTAATGCTGCAAGGTTTTTTTTTCATGGCATACAAGATGCTTATCCTGAAACCAAAATAACCAGTTTTGTAATCACGCTTGATGTTAGTACTATCATGTTAATGCCTTGTCTTTACCTTTATTTTTATAATATTTTAAATGAAAACAAATTCGAATCGATGAATTTGTTGCACTTTATAGTGCCATTTTTAGTAGGAATTGAATATATAATCATCAATTTTTTTAAGCCAGACAATGTCGAGCTCTTAAAAAAAATATTTTTCTTTGTGAGCATTTCATTCTATTTAACCTATGCGATTTTCGGATTTTTGTTGCTATATAAAAATGGATGGAGCCGTAAAACAGATATCAAAGCCATTCAAAAACAAAATAATCTAATAAAAAAATGGACCCTATTTCTTTATGTTTGTTTTATTTTGATGTTATTAACTCGTGTTGCAACCAGTCTTATTTCTAAGAATCCTGGTAGCTTCAACAATAATTATCTTTGGATATCTGCACTTTTATGGATGAGCATTTTTGTAACTCTAATCCTTACTCCGGAAATTCTTTATGGGTATAATTTTTTAAACAAAACAATAGATGAAGCAACTGAAAAGGTAGTTCTGGGCAGTGTATGGCATATCGAGGGTACTATAATCCCTGTTTCGAGTGAGAGGGATAAAAAGATAGACGAAAAAATGAAGCCGTTATTGATGGAATATCTTCATCAAATTGAAGAGTTGTCTTTTCATACCCACGCTTTCAGAAATCCCGATTTGAGTTTGGATGAAATTGCCGTTGCTTTGAAAATTCCCATCAGCCATATCAACTTCGTTTTCAAATACCATTGCAATGAAAGCTTTACCGATTATAAAAAGATTGTTCGCATTCATGACGCCACCAAATTACTCGAAAGCGGATATTTAAACGAAAATAAAGTTGAAACGCTTTCTGCTGCAGTGGGATTTTCGTCTTATAATACATTTATTGTAGCATTTAAAAGTATTACAGGGGTTACAACGCAGGAGTATGTGAAGAGGTTGTGAGTTGGGGTTGGGGAGGTTTGGGAGGTTTGGGAGGTTTGGGAGGTTTGGGAGGTTGGGGAGGTTGGGGAGGTTG
>CANGGD010000047.1 GCA_947453295.1 Chitinophagaceae bacterium
CAGCAATTCTAACGTAAACGCTAATCTTTGTTACTGTTTCAGTTGGAAATTGAAACTCTGAAATAACACCCGGAAAATTACTTTGCAAATTAGTTGATAGATTATTTAAACTGTCTTCCTGAACATAATTTGCTTTCACATAAAAGTCTATACTTTCTGGCAGTGGATTGTTTTTTAAAAATTGCTTCCAAGTAGTGTCATTTTCTGCATTCCATTTTTCAATAGCTTTTTCTTTGGTGACATATTCTACCTTATTGGTGTAAGGAATGGTTTGAATGTATTTTACAAGGCTATCGATTCTTTTTTTAGAAGCATCTCGGTTTAAATAAGTATGAACTTGTATGTTTTCTTTGAAATAATCGCCTGTTTTACGAAGGTTTAGAAAAAACCACCCTACTATACCAAAGAAAAACAAAACCAGCGAAATGCCAATGATAGCATAAGCATAAGATGGTTTACTTTTTTTATTAGATGACTTTCCGAATTGTGCCATAATTACAATGAAATGTGTTTTTAATTTTCAAAGCTTTACAAATGTAATAGTTTTTACCTGCTTTACTATACTTTTGTGCTCAACAAAAAACGAATATTTGTTAAAAAAATGGAATATAATTTTACATCAATTGAGAAAAAGTGGAATGCTAATTGGAAGGAAACAAAAGCATATGTTGTAAGCAATGATTCTTCCAAAAAACCATTTTATGTTTTAGATATGTTTCCCTATCCAAGTGGAGCGGGTCTTCATGTGGGGCATCCTTTAGGTTATATTGCTAGTGATATATACAGTCGTTACAAGCGACTAAAAGGTTTTAATGTATTGCATCCAATGGGTTTTGACAGCTTTGGATTGCCGGCTGAACAATACGCTATTGAAACCGGACAACACCCTGCCACTACAACTGAAAAAAACATCTCAACGTTTAAAGCACAACTAGACAAAATCGGATTTTGTTATGACTGGGAAAGAGAAGTAAGAACTAGCGACCCATCTTATTATAAATGGACTCAATTTCTATTTCTTCAATTGTTTAAAAGTTGGTTTAATCCAAATACTAATAAAGCAGAATCCATTAATAGTTTGGTGGAGTTTTTCGAAAAAAATGGAGGTGAAAATTTTTCTGCTTCAGAATGGAAAAATTATTCGCACAAACAACAGCAAGAAATAATCATGAATTATCGATTGGCTTTTTCTGCCTATGGAGAAGTGAATTGGTGCGAAGCGTTGGGTACTGTTTTAGCTAATGATGAAGTGATAAATGGTGTTAGTGAACGTGGGGGCCATCCTGTTATAAAAAAGAAAATGCGTCAATGGTATTTGCGTATTACAGCTTATGCTGAAAGATTGTTGGAAGGCTTGAATACAGTTGATTTTAGTGAGTCTATGAAAGAAATGCAGAGAAACTGGATTGGTAAAAGTGAAGGTTGTGAAATGGTGTTTGAGGTGAATAACTCAAATGGAAATAGTCAATCATTTATTAAAGTATACACAACTCGACCTGATACCATTTTTGGAGTTGATTTTTTAGTGCTTGCTCCAGAACATGAATTAGTTGATAAGATTACAACATCTGAACAACGGGAAAGCATAAATGATTATTTAACTTATGTAAAAAGTAGAAGTGATCGTGAGCGTATGTCGGAAGTAAAACAAATTACGGGTTGTTTTACCGGAGCCTATGCTATCAATCCTTTTAACGGCAATAAAATTCCGGTTTGGATTGCAGAGTATGTGTTGGCTGGTTATGGAACGGGAGCTATTATGGCGGTGCCTTGTGGCGATCAAAGAGATTATTTATTTGCCAATCATTTTAAAATTTCAATCACAAATATTATAGGAGATCATTTCGATGGAACTCAAGCCAATCCTACTAAAGAAGCAACATTGATAGAATCGGATTTTTTAAATGGTATGTTGATGAAAGATGCCATTAAAGTTGCTATTGAGAAAATAGAATTTTTGGGAATTGGTAAAAGAAAAATAAATTATAAAATGCGTGACGCAGGATTTAGCCGTCAACGTTATTGGGGTGAACCTTTTCCAATAAAATGGCAAGATGGAGTAGCCATTGCTTTAGAAGAGACTCAATTGCCATTGGAGTTGCCACATGTTGAAAAATATGGACCTGGTCCTGAAGGAGAAGGACCATTGGCTAACATTGAAAATTGGAAAACAGAAATGTTAGAAACCTCCACCATGCCCGGATACGCCGGATCGTCCTGGTATTTTTTAAGATACATGGATCCTAAAAATGCAACAGCTTTTTGCGATAGAAAAGTGAGTGATTATTGGGGGCAGGTGGATGTATATATTGGTGGTACAGAACATGCAGTGGGTCATTTATTGTATAGTCGTATGTGGACAAAAGTATTGTACGATTTAGGTTTTATTGGTTTTGACGAACCTTTTAAAAAGCTTGTCAACCAAGGGATGATTCAAGGAAGCAGCAGATTTGTGTATAGAATAAAAGGCTCTCAAACTTTTGTATCATTTGGTTTAAAAGATCAACATGAGGTAGATGAATTGCATGTGGATGTGAATATGGTGGATGGTTTGGAGTTGGATGTAAACGCATTTAAAATTTGGAAGCCAGATTTTGCAGAAGCCGATTTTTTATTGGAAGAAGGAAAATATATCTGTGGAAGTGAAGTAGAAAAAATGTCGAAGTCTAAGTATAACACGGTGAATCCAGATGATTTGGTGTTGAAATATGGTGCAGATACATTTAGGATGTATGAAATGTTTTTAGGTCCTATTGAACAAAGTAAACCATGGGATACAAAGGGTATTGAGGGCGTGCATCGTTTTTTAAGAAAACTGTGGAGAATGTTTAATGATGATGTTAAAGGTATTATTTGGAATGAAGAAAAGGCAACGGATGCCGAATTAAAAATTCTACATAGAACAATAAAAAAAATAGAATCGGACACAGAAAATTTTTCTTACAATACTGCAGTAAGTGCATTTATGGTGGCAGTAAATGAGCTCACAGATATAAAGTGTTTTAAGAAGGAGGTGTTAGAAAAGCTCTTGATTTTATTAGCTCCCTATGCGCCCCATATTGCTGAAGAGTTATGGAGTCAGTTAGGAAAAGAAGGAAGTGTTTTAGATGCGCACTATCCTGCATTTGAAGAAAAATATTTAGTGGAAACCAACAAAGAATATCCAGTATCAATAAATGGAAAAGTGAGAACAAACATCAATATTTCTTTAACTGCAGATCAGGCGGCTGTAGAACAAATTGTTATATCGAATGAAATTATTCAAAAATGGCTTGAAGGTAAGCAACCGAAGAAAATCATTTTTGTGAAGGGTAAGATGATAAATGTTGTAATATAAATTTAGGTATAAAGAAGTTTTCGAAAAAAATTCTGACGCCAGTCTGAGACCGGCGCCAGATGATATTTGAACTAGAGCATTAATTATAATTTAATATTTTATTGAATATTAATAATAAAAATAGCATCAAGAAAATTTATAAATAACTTATCTTTAATCAATTATTATTCGATTAATTTTGGAAACAGAGAATCTTTATTGAAAAAGTGTTTTAATAAAAAACATTTCTTAAAGATATAATCAAAGGGTGGCGAAGTAATTATAAAGTAATGGCAATGCCAGGTGTTAAAATTTAAAGATTATCATAATAAAAAATTATTAGTGTTTTAATATGCAACAAGAAAACAATCAAAATAATTCTGATTGGACTGAAATTATCAAACCACAAAAATCACTTTTTGATTTAAGGTTGAAGGATGTTTGGAATTATAAAGATTTGCTTTTTATGTTTGTAAAAAGAGATTTTGTTGCAAATTATAAACAAACAATTTTAGGGCCTTTGTGGTTTATTATTCAGCCTGTGTTAACTACTTTAATGTATACAATTGTATTTGGAAATTTTGCAAAAATTAGTACAAATGGTCAACCTAAAATATTATTTTATTTAGCCGGGGTAACAATCTGGAATTATTTCTCTGATACTTTCAACAGAACTTCTTCTGTTTTTACTTCAAATGCTAATATTTTTGGAAAAGTTTACTTTCCTAGGTTGATTGTTCCATTATCTATTATTGTTTCTGGATTGATTAGATTTTCAATACAGTTTACTCTTTTTATGAGTTTTCTGATTTATTATCTTACACAATCGAATGAAATTGTTCATCCCAATGTCTATATTTTATTAACGCCTTTATTATTATTATTAATGGCAGGGCTTGCGCTTGGAGCTGGAATGATAATAAGCTCAATGACAACTAAGTATAGAGATTTCACTTATTTGGTATCATTTGGAGTTACTCTTTTAATGTATGCAACTCCTGTAATTTATCCTATTGAATTTTTACCGCAGAAATACAAGAATATTATTATGCTAAACCCTCTTAGTGGAATTGTAGAAACATTTAGGTATGCATGGTTGGGAACTGGCTCTTTTTCATGGCAATTATTGGGCTATAGCTCTTGTTTTGTAATAATGTTGCTTATGTTCGGAATTATCATTTTCAATAAAGTTGAAAAAAACTTTATGGATACTGTATAATATTCAATTTATAATTAAAATTAGCATGTCACATATAGCAATCAAAGTTGAGAATGTTTCAAAATTATATCGCTTGGGTCAAGTAGGCACAGGAACACTTAAAAACGATTTAAATCGTTTTTGGCATAAGGTTAGAGGTAAAGAAGATCCTTATCTTAAAATTGGTCAAACTAATGATAGAACCAAAAAAGCAGAAAGCGAATTTGCATGGGCTTTAAAAGATATTAATTTCGAGGTTAAACAGGGAGAAGCCTTGGGCATTATAGGGAGAAATGGGGCAGGAAAGAGTACTCTTTTGAAAATCTTAAGTAAAATCACATCACCAACCACGGGCCAAATTCACATTAATGGTCGAATCGCAAGTTTATTAGAGGTTGGTACCGGCTTTCATCCTGAATTAAGTGGAAAAGAAAATATATTTATGAATGGTGCTATTTTAGGAATGAAAAAGTGGGAAATTCAACAAAAGTTTGATGAAATTGTTGATTTTGCAGGCGTAGAGGCTTATGTCGATACTCCCGTAAAAAGATATAGTAGTGGAATGATTGTACGCCTAGGATTTGCAGTAGCTGCTCACCTTGAACCGGAAATATTAATTGTTGACGAAGTGTTGGCGGTTGGTGATGCAGAATTTCAAAAGAAATGTATTGGCAAAATGCAGGATGTAAGCACAAATCAAGGTAGAACTGTATTGTTTGTAAGTCATAACATGCCGTCAATTAAATCACTTTGTTCAACAGCAATCATTTTAGATAATGGACACATAAGTCAAACTGGAGATGTAGATGAAGTAGTAAAAAAATACTTATCTATTAATCTGGAAAAAACTTATGGGGATATTGTTTATGTTTCAAATAAACACAGAAGAGCACGTTATACAAGAGAGATTGAATTCATTTCGGTTTCATTGCAAGAAGCACTTTATGAAAACTGTTACGCTACTAATTTGCCAATTAAATTAAAGGCTGTTTTAAAGTCTAATTTAATTTTAAAAAAATTTAGAGTATCAGGCTCAATTTACAGTGAAGATAGTACTCGAATTGGTGTCTTTTTCTCAAACCATATCGAACAGCCTGTTAAGGAGGGAGAAGAAATTTCAATAATGATAGAGATTGTCTCACATAATTTGGCAAAAGGAAATTATTATTTTTCATTATCCCTAGGTAATGGAGACGAATCTACCGGAAACGTTGAATATGATATAATATATGAGGTAATTGGATTTAAGATTACACATAAAAATGATATAAATACACCAATTGTGAAATGGAATAGCGATTTTGGAAGTATTTCTTTTCAAGCAAATTGTAAAAAAATTGATGCAGAATAAAACAAAAGTATCTACTTGTCGGTTAGCAATTATTTGCCCTTCCAATAATGCTTATTCAGAAACCTTTATCCAGCAGCATCGAAAATTAAGTGAGGTTGTCTTTTTTTATTATGGTGGTTTTTTTCCTAAGTACTTGGAGCAATCAGGAAAAATCTTTCATCAAGGAATAAAATTCATGTTGAATAACATACTAAAAAAATTTAGAAAAAAATCCTCTCTGAATTTCTTAGAAAATTCTTTAGTCAACAGTTTTAAAAAAAATAACATTCAAATTGTTCTTGCCGAATATGGCCCTACCGCAGTTGAAATTCTTGGTGTATGCAAAAAGTTGAACATCCCTATGGTAGTTCATTTTCATGGATTTGATGCAAGTGAAAATGAGATATTAAATAAATATTCTAGCGGCTATAAAAATGTTTTTCAATATGCTTCTGCAGTTATTGTTGTTTCTAATCAGATGAGAAAAAAAATCGAGTCATTATCGTGCCCTCCAATAAAGATAAAACTAATACCTTATGGCCCTGCAGAGGAATATTATGAAGTAGTTCCGGATTGCAAAGACAAACAATTTGTTGCAGTTGGAAGATTTGTTGAGAAAAAAGCACCCTATCTAACTTTGGCAGCATTTCAAAAAGTTTTACAATATTATCCAGATGCGAAATTAATAATGATTGGAGATGGAAAACTACTTCCTGTTTGTGTACATCTTTCAAAAGTATGGAATATGGAAAGTAATATTTGTTTTACTGGAGCTTTACAACCATCAGAAATAAAAAAAATATTTAGCCAATCTGTTGCATTTGTTCAACACTCAATTACTGCATCAACTGGAGATATGGAAGGAACACCTGTAGCAATTCTAGAAGCAGCAGCCGCTTCCTTACCCGTAATATCAACTAATCATGCCGGTATTGGAGATGTGATAATTAATAATGAAACCGGGTTTTTAGTTGATGAATTTGATGTTGATGCAATGGCTAATTACATGAAATTTATTTTAGATCATCCAGAAAAAGCCAGAGAAATGGGCATTAAAAATAAAAAAAACATATCAGAAAATTATACACTAGAAAAACACTTAAATCAATTAAAAAATACTTTAAATGAAATAATTGTTAGGTAGTATTAGTATAATCTATAAGGCTCAAAAAATAATTTCAAAAAGAATTGACTTATGTTAGTCTCTCCAAATATCGCAATTGTAGTTGTTGGATATAATCGAAAAAATAGCCTCAGTCGATTGTTGATGTCTATTCAAAATGCTTCTTACCAAGGAAAAAAAAACATAGACTTAATCATCAGTCTTGATTTTAGTGGATCAGATGATTGCTGGCAAATAGCTACTCAATTTGATTGGCAACACGGCACAAAAAAAATCATAAAGCATGAAGTTAAACTTGGTTTAAAATCACACATAATTTCTTGTGGAAACTTAACACTTCAATACGATGCAATAATTTTATTGGAAGATGATTTGTATGTTTCTAAATACTTTTATGAATATGCTGTTCAATCTGTAACATTTTATAATAACGATTCTACTATTGCTGGTATTGGTTTATATAATTATCGTTTTAATGAATTTGAACTCTGCCAATTTGAGCCAATAACAGATGATTACGATAATTACTTTTTAAAAACACCTTGTTCTTGGGGTCAAATTTGGACAGTTCAACAATGGAAAGGCTTTATTCACTTTCTAGATAATTACCCAAATCGAGAAGAATTGTTTTTGCCAAGTGTAGTTAATCTTTGGCCTAAAGAAAGCTCATGGAAACGATTTTATTATGAGTACATGATTATTGAAAATAAATATTTTGTATACCCAAGGATTTCTTTATCGACTAATTTCGGAGATCCAGGACAACACTATGGAGATAGTGTAGCTATTTTGCAAACTCCCTTGTTAATGGCGGAAAAAAACTTTAAATTTTGTCGTCTTGTAGATTCGTTAGCTGTTTATGACGCTTTTTTTGAGTTAGAAGAAATTGTAATAAATAAATTAATGAAAACAAATCTTTCAATTAGCTTTGATCTTAATGGAAGCAAACCAATTGAACTTGTTTCTACTGAGTACCTAGTGTCAGGAAAAAAATGCTCCAATCCAATAAAGAGTTATTCAAGCAGTCTATATCCATACGAATGTAATATTCTACAGAATATAATTGGAAAAAATACAAACACTATTGCTTTTTCTTTTGGTAAAACAAAAGACTTTACAAACGAAAAGAATTTTTACAGAGCAACCGCTGACATTAAGAGGTTTTTTATTAATCCAAACTCGCTTCTTAAATTGGGTCGAGAAGAAATAATGAGGTCAACAAGGTACAAATTTGGAGATCGTTTTCTTTCTCCTATATTGAGTGCAAAAAAAACAGTAGTGCTCTTCTTGAAGTCTACTACTAAGATTTTCAAGTGATTTTTTAAAAAGCATGTATATTTAAAAAATGGTTGTAATTAAGCTTCACAGCAGAATGGGTAATCAAATGTTTCAGTATGCCTTTGGCATATACGTCAAAACAAAACTGAAAAAACAAGTAATTTACGAAATCAATCACAAGGACAAATTTCGACTCAACTATTTTAAAACTTCTTTTCCATTTATTTTTTTTTCAGTATTTCCTTTTCTTCAGAGATTATACATCTTACTTACAAAAAAAATTAACCTCCAAAACACTTTTACGCAAAAAGAATCAGATTTGATAGAAAACAAAATCCCAACTTTAAAAGATAGTTGTACTTATGATGGATATTTTCAACACGCTAAAATAGTAGAAGAAATAAAAGAAAAGATATTTGATAGGTTCAGGGTAAGAACAAAATACGTAAAAACTTTTCAAAAAAAATATCCTGCTTTTACAACAAGCAATACACTTGTTGTTCATGTAAGATTAGGTGATTATGAAAATCTAGTATCAACTATTGATAATAATAGAATAGTATGGAGTTTGCCAATAGAATGGTATCAGAAAGCAATTGAAGAGCAGAGCTCATTTCATGATAACATATTATTAATAAGCGATGACCCTCAAAAAGCGATATCTAAAATTAGATTCGACATGAATAAATTAATCGTGAGTAAGAATGACGAAATCACTGATTTCTTATGTTTAATGAATTGTAAAACAGCAATCATTTCAAATAGTACATTTGCTTGGTGGGGCGCTTTTTTAAATAAAAGAAAAGATAAAAAAATAATTGCACCCAAGAATTGGGTTGGATATAATGCAGGATTTGAATTTCCTGCGGGCATCATGACAAAAGATTTTACCTGGAATTAAATGATAATTAATTAAACACTATTAATTAATTCTGGCGCCGGTCTGAGACCGGCGATATTCAATCTTTTCAACTTCAAACTTCTTAAACCATTTTTCTGTCATCGGTCACAGACCGTCGCTAGAAAAGACTTTGTCCGTAGATATCATGATTTATTGAGGAAGATTTACAAAAGCATTCAAACCTATCAACTGAGATCTCTTAAAACCAATTTTATTGAAGTAAAGATTTTCAATTAATTATTGGTATTTTTTGCAATTTAATCTTTGATGAAACACTATAAATAAGGTAATTCATTACATTTTCTTTCAACTTTAATTCAAATTCATTTAAACTTTAAATAAAAATGTTTTAAATGCAATAATATTATTTTTGGAATTATTAATTTAATTAGAACTAATATAAATGGAGGAAGAAAATCGACAAACTCATAGTATAAAAATTTATTTTTTAATTTTCCACTTTTATATCCTTTCAAACGAGTAAATTCTTTATCATATCTATATTCTAGGTATTTGTTATATGCGTCGATTAACTTTAAGATCTGCACTTTTTTTTCTTCCTTAGTTGTATTAGACCATACTCCTCGATTATGAATCCTATATACTGAAGTCATTTCCTTTAAAATAGCTATAAAACCGTATTGGCTTAATACAATCCCTAACATCCAATCTGCTAATGATAAATCAAACAAATCTGGTTTCAATAAATCAACAACACTTTTTCTAAAAACACATGCAGATAAATTTCCTAATTTGTTATCTCTGATTGTATCAGTTGTTTTTATATAAATATAATCATCGTTCGAATTCCATTTTTTATAATAAAAGTCTTTCTTATTTTGATTATATACAATAAATCTATTCATTGACATAACACACTCTCTATGAAAATCTAAAAACTCTATATGTTTAATCAATCTATTTGGGTTTGTCCAATAATCATCTCCTTCCATTACAGCTATATACTCTCCTTTACTAGCTAAGAAAGCCCTTTGATAATTTTTTGAAATCCCAATGTTTTTGGAATTTTCTAAAAAATTCAAATTCTCAACTTTATCAATCAGTTTATTTTTAATAATTGCCATTGTTTTATCACTTGAAAAATCGTCTGCTACAATTATTTCAAAATCAAAAGGCAAATTCTGCATAAGAATACTATCTATTGATTGGGATATAGTCTCTTCTTGATTGTATGCAATCAATATAATACTTAATTTCATATGAAAATTTAAAATGTTTTTTAAAAACCTTATTAAGAGTCATCAAAAATCTTTATTCAACCAAAAAACGAATACTTGCAGCGTTTATTCTTTAAACTATTCCCACAAAAAATTGAAAAGGACTATCAGGAATGGTAAAAAATTGCATCTTTTAAAAAAGCATCAATTCCAAAATTAGATAAATAATACTAGATTTTGAAATTGAAAATTCTAGAAGTCTGTATGCTTTTCTGTTGCTGAAAACTTTAAGAAAGTAATAATTCTGTCACCGGTCTGAGACCGGCGCCAGAAAGCATTCAACCACTTAAACTCAAAAACTCCGCTAACGCGGAGTTTTTGGTTGTCGTCCCACCAAATCTATTCTATATTCTATAACACTGCGAGACTGAATGTGTTAGCACTTGATTTGAATTAACAGGTCCCAAATTTATGCCACAACCCTCAAATAATCATCTGTTATTCTATTTTTTTATAATCAACCAAAACACTTTTCGGATTCATTTTAATAACACCATGCTTTAACATCAATTCAGCCCATTTATTAATTTCTTCTTTCTTAAACTTATTTACATAACCATTATTAATACCAAAGCCAATCCAGTTTTTAATATCATCTCTAGTATATTCCTGTTCCTTCTTGTTTGTTTGTTTTACTTGCATATTATTCTCTTTTATTAATAAATACGCTTTAATCAGATTATCTATTCGTATATATCTTGATTTAATCAAAAAAATGACAAGCGTAACAAAAGCCTATCCTAATAAATTAATCTTAGCACACTTACCCCTAGCATCTTTAATTAAGTTGGTTACACTCTCTATTAATTATAACAGATTACATTTTTTACGAAACACTCGTTTAAATCAATTTTAATGCGTTTAAAACTATTATATCTCTTTTTATGTGAGATGCCTAGCAATAATACTCATTACATATAAAATACACGCTTAAAATCCTTTTAAATACCTTTTAAATCTTATTATCTTTTTAATATCCTTTATTCCTTTTTATCTTATTGTTTATATATTCATGGAAGGTTTTAGGCTATATGATACCTTATATCTTATTATTAATATTATTAAATAAATTATAAGCATATAAAATCATTAAATAAATCTTATTAGTTTAATTTCATGGAAGGTTTTAGGCTATATGATATCTTATATTTTATTATTAATTATTAATGTAGATATATAAATTAGTAGATTAATAAAGCATTAGATAATATTAAATAAAGAAGATAAATAAAGGTTATGGATAAAAGAGATTATAAGCAAAGGAGTACGGTAGATTGGTATGATGATGAAAGTGGCATAAAGCCTAAGCATAATCAAAAGCATATTAAAACGAAGAAGTACTGGAATGAGTTAAGTGGTAAGTGGTGTAGTAAGAAGACTGAGAGGAAGATAGCTGGTAAAAAGGATATATTGATGTATGATTTTAAATATTATCCGTTAGTAAAGATTAAAGAAGATTTTGGTAATCAATATTATGAGAAGATTGGTATGTTCTTAACGATGCAATATGATAAGCATTTAGGATCTGGATATAAGATTAATGAATGGGACTTTATATACTGGAATACGAAGGATTTAAATAGGATATTATCGTATAAGTGGGTGCATATCATTGATAAGCTGTTGGAACTTAAAATATTGAAGATAAATACGGATAGATCAAGGTATGATTTTGGAAAGAGTGTACGGTTTTTTATGCTTAGTAAGGAGTTTATTAAAGTGGATGAGGTAGTAAGTAATAAGATACCTGTAAAGGATGAGTGTTATGTAAAGAGGATAATTGATTATTATAAGAAGATATCAAGGGACCGGAGCGGTATATTAAAGCATTTAGAGGTAGTAATTAGTAATAGTAGTTTAATCATTGATAATCTAGATAGTATATTAAATCGGATGTGGCTTAAGAAAGTAGAAGATGATAAGGCTGAGCTGGATAATGAGTTTGTTGGTAAGGATGATAAAAAAGCAATAAGTAAAAGGCTGAGTAATATAGATGGGTATGAGAGGGAGTATAAAGCGATTATAAAGAGTTTTTATGATTATTTGAAAATGATACAAGGGATTGATAATCTGAGCGTTAAAAAAGGTTTATATGGATTAAGAGAGTCAAGCTTTGGAGGTAGAATATCTCATTTGTATAGTAATGCGCCGAAAGAGTTTAGGAAGTTTTTAAAATTTGATAATAAAGAAGTTATTGAAATAGATATTAAAGCATCTCAACCAAGCTTTTTATGTTTATTGTTTGAGAAGGGCAAGGTATTGAAGTTTACAAAGGGGGCATTTGATAGCAATCAAGAAGATTATATAAAGATGATAAAATATCTATCCAGTAATAAGAAGGGAGATATATACAGCTATATGGCTTATCAGCTGAGGGGTAAAGAGCATTTATATAATGATAAGAGCAGAGGGGATATGAAAAAGCTGTTTTATAAAATAATATTTGGTAATCCTAAGCATAAGATTGGTAAGTATAGTCGAAGGGATCTGTGTACGGATATATTTGGTAGTGAGTTTTTTAGATTTATTGATGAGCTAGCAAAGAAGAATTTAGAAGTAAAAAATGTGGATAGGAGCTATAAAAATCTTGCATTTATATTACAAAAAACAGAGTCGAAGTTTTTATTGATTATAATGAATAGGTTGATAGATAAGGGATTATCTTTTTTACCATTATACGACTCGTTGATTGTAAAGAAATC
>CANGGD010000048.1 GCA_947453295.1 Chitinophagaceae bacterium
AAACCTATAATCCAAAATCATTAATTATTAATACCTATCAAATGAAGGTTTTTAAATTCGGAGGAGCCAGTATCAATAGTGTTGATCGTTTTAAAAATACTGCAAATATTATTTCAGGTTTTCAAAATCAGAAAATTTTAATGGTGGTGTCTGCCATGGGAAAAACTACCAATAGTTTAGAAAAAGTGGTAGAAAATTTTTGCTCCGAAAATAATGAAATAGCCCATAATTTATTTGAACAAATAAAAAACAACCATTTAGACACGTTAAAATACTTAATTACAAAAGATTGGCAAAAAGCTACTTCCCAATTAAAAGATTTCTTTACTGAAGTGGAGTGGTTGCTTCATGATAAACCCGTAAGGAATTATGATTACTATTATGATCAAATGGTTTGTTGCGGTGAATTGATGAGTAGCAGTTTGCTCTATCATTTTTTATTAGAAAACAAATTAAATGCACATTGGCTTGATGCAAGAGATTTAATAAAAACTGACAACAATTTTAGAGATGCCAACATCCATTGGGAAAATACAAATGCAAACGTTCTAGAAATAATTCTTCCTTTGTTCGAACATCATGATATCATTATAACCCAAGGATTCATAGGTTCTACTGATGAAAACGAAAGCGTTACATTAGGCAGAGAAGGCAGCGATTACACAGCAGCGGTTTTTGCGAATTTATTAAACAGCGAATCTGTAACTATTTGGAAAGATGTTGACGGCGTAATGAATGCCGATCCTAAAAAAATTAAAGACACTGCCATTCTTCATTCATTAAGTTATAGTGAAGTAATTGAAATGGCTTATTATGGAGCTCAAGTCATTCACCCAAAAACAATTAAGCCATTACAAAATAAAAACATTCCGCTGTTTGTTAAAAGCTTTATTCATCCTACGTTTGAAGGAACTGAAATTAGTAAAGTTCAAAGCAAAAATCTTCCTCCTATCATTGTAAATAAAGAAAACCAAGTCTTAATTGAATTTAAATCAAAAGATTTTTCTTTTGTTGAAGGTGCACCGATGCAATTCCTTCATGAATTGTGTAAAGACATAAAAATCAATCCGAACATCACACAAAATACAGCTATTTCTATTTTATGTTGTTTTGATTTGCATGAAGAAAAATTAAATTTATTAGCAGAAAAAGCAAGTCAAGTTTTTGACGTGTCGCTAGAAAAAAATCTTGAATTGATCACAATCAGACATTATAATGATGAATCGATTGAAAATTATATAAGCAATAAATTAGTTTTACTTGAACAAAAAACAACTCAAACTATTCAGGTTGTAATAAGATAATTTAATTTAAAACATACTCCCCTTTTCTGTTCACTAAAATAACAGGAATGTTTTTTTTCAATTCAAAATAATCAAAGACTTCTCTTAGATTTTTATTGAATTTAATAAGTGTCTCATCTTCTTTTATGGTATTTGAAAGATAGTCTAAAGAAAGTTTGTCGCAATACCTCACTGGAAAAACATGCACAGGAATAAACTCTTCCCCATTATTTTTGGCAGCGTTTGCAATAACAAAAACTTCTTCAATTTGCTTATCATTAATGGCAATGCAACCAGTAGATACACAATTACCATGTATATAAATACTGCCTCCGGGTTTATTATTGTCACTTAATATTTTATCTGAAGCATTTGGATAATTTAGACCAAGGGAGAGGTGATAATTACTGTATGCATTAAAATCATTAATATAATAAAAGCCTTCTGGTACTTGGTAGTCGCCCTCTACCCTCTTAGGCCCCATCGTACCACTTTGCATGCAAATTTTGTATGTATTAAACAATTTATAAGGAGATTTTGCATCAGATTTTATCCATAACTCAAGTTCTTTATTGTATTTAAAACTTCTTAGGTAAACTGACACAGGAGGCCATGCGATTTTTTTTAATTCAAAAACTTTAGACAAAGAATCTTCAATCCTTGAAATAATTTCTATGTTTTTAGATGTTACTTTATTTGTGTTGATGTAATTATTCTGGCTCTTGCCTTTTATCATGATTAAACAAAACATCAAACAACAACTAATGAATTTTATTGTCTTCATCTATGGATTTAGATTTTATAAATTTCCTCTTAAATCTTGTTCTCTTTCTAAAGCTTCAAACAAAGCTTTGAAATTTCCTTTGCCAAAACTTTTTGCACCTTTACGTTGAATAATTTCAAAAAATAAAGTAGGTCTATCTTCTAATGGCTTACTAAAAATCTGGAGTAAATATCCTTCCTCATCTCTATCTATTAAAATACCCAAATCACTAAGTGGAGCTAAATCTTCATCAATCTTTCCAACTCTTTCTAAAACTGTTTCGTAGTAACTAGCAGGTATTTTCAAAAATTCAATTCCTCTTTTTTTCAACTCTGTCACTGTTTCTATAATATTAGCAGTAGCTATAGCGACATGCTGAACGCCTTCACCATTATAAAATTCAAGGAATTCTTCTATTTGACTTTTTTTCTTTCCTTCAGCGGGTTCATTGATTGGGAATTTTACAAATCCATTTCCATTACTCATTACTTTACTCATCAAAGCAGAATATTCAGTGGAGATATCATTATCATCAAAACTTAAAATATTTTTAAAGCCCATCACCTCTTCATAAAACTTCACCCAAGGATTCATTTGATTCCAACCCACATTTCCAACGCAATGATCCACATACAACAAGCCTGTGCTGGTAGGACAATATTCTGATTCCCATTTTCTGAAGCCAGGCATAAAAATTCCATTATAATTTTTTCTTTCAACAAAAATATGTACGGTATCTCCGTATGTATGAATACCTGATAATATTACTTCCCCAAAATCATCTTCTAGTTTTTTAGGCTCCATGTATGTTTTTCCTCCTCTTGCAGTTGTTTGATTCCATGCCTCAGAAGCATCATCTACCATCAAAGCCAGCACCTTAACCCCATCTCCATGTTTATAAATATGATCTGCAATTGCATTGTTTGTTCTCAATGGAGTAGTAAGCACAAAAGTCAATTTGTTTTGTCTGATAACATAACTCACTTTATCCATAACACCTGTTTCCGGGCCAGCATACGCTAGCGACTGAAATCCAAATGCTGTTTTATAAAAATGTGCAGCTTGTTTTGCGTTGCCTACATAAAACTCTATGTAATCAGTACCATTTAGTGGTAAAAAATCACCTTCATTTTTTAAAAAAGATTCGGGTAATATTGAGTTCGACATACTATTGATTTTTATTTGTTCAAAAATAAAGGTAAAATCTGATTCAATTCGAAGATTAACTATGTAGTTTTTTTCAATCAACTGCCATCCTGTCACTAAATCACTTAAATATTATATCTTTGAGCAATTAATTTTTGTTCCTGATGATTGAAAATATTTCAAATAAAATACATGACGAGAGCAGACAAGGGGAGGCATTCTCTTCTCTTAATATCGAAAATGAAGCTTACAATAAGTTATTCTATATTGAAAGCTATGGCTGTGCTATGAATTTTGCAGATAGTGAAGTAGTAGCTTCAATTCTTCATGCCAATCAAATTGGTGCAACTACAAATCTTGAAGACGCTGATATAATATTAGTAAATACCTGTTCTATAAGAGAAAAAGCAGAAGAAAGAATTAGAAAAAGATTGACCGAGTTTAAACAACTGAAAAGGCAAAATCCAGGTTTGATCATTGGAATTCTTGGATGCATGGCTGAAAGACTAAAAGGTGATTTGTTGGATGAGGAGAAATTGGTGGATATTGTTGTTGGTCCGGATGCATACAGAAGTTTACCTACACTTATTGAGGAGGCCGAAACTGGTCAAAAAGCTGTAAACGTTTTATTAAGCAGAGAAGAAACATATGCTGACATTTCACCCATTCGACTCAATAGCAATGGTGTAAATGCATTTGTGAGTATTATGCGCGGATGTAACAATATGTGTTCGTTTTGTGTTGTACCCTTTACCCGCGGACGAGAAAGGAGCAGAAGTTTATATAGTATCCTTGCTGAATCGGAGGCATTGTTTAATGAAGGATACAGAGAAATCACATTGTTAGGACAAAATGTAGATAGCTATTATTGGAGAGATGATGAAAAAAATGAGAACGTTAGCTTTGATCAATTATTAGAAAAAGTAGCGTTGATTTCGCCTTTATTAAGAGTTAGATTTTCTACCTCTCATCCTAAGGATATTACAGATGAAGTTTTATTCACCATGAAAAAACATGACAACATCTGCAACTATATTCATCTTCCTGTACAAAGTGGAAGTACAAGAATGTTGCAAATGATGAATAGAACCTATAGCAGAGAATGGTACATAAATAAAATCAATAGAATAAAAGAGATACTTCCGGATTGCGGTATTTCTACTGATATGATAACAGGTTTTTGTACCGAAACAGAAGAAGATCATCGAGATTCTTTAAGCTTGATGGAATATTGCAAATACGATTTAGCATATATGTATTTTTATTCTGAAAGACCCGGAACTCTTGCTGCCAGAAGATTTGAAGATGATGTGCCGTTAGAAATAAAAAAACGAAGGCTGCAAGAAATGGTTGATTTGCATCGCATACACTCGTTAGAAGGTATGCAAAAAGATGTTGGGAAAATTTGTAAAGTTTTAATAGAGGGCGAATCAAAAAAAACAAGTGAAGAGTTTTATGGAAGGAATGATCAAAACAAAGTAGTGGTTTTTCCTAAAATGAATTTTAAAAAGGGAGAATATGTGCAAGTGAAAATAGAAAGATGTACAGCCGGAACTTTAATAGGAAAAGTAATTGACTAATATTATGGATCAGCAATTAATTAAAAATAGATTTGGAATTATAGGCAATGCGCCTGCATTGAATCATGCACTTAATGTTGCCACACAGGTTGCCAACACCGATTTAAGTGTTTTAATAAATGGAGAAAGTGGAGTTGGTAAAGAGGTTTTTTCTCAGATTATACATTCCATGTCTGCAAGAAAACACAATCCTTTTATTGCAGTGAATTGCGGCGCAATACCAGAGGGCACAATTGATTCAGAATTATTTGGTCATGAGAAAGGCTCATTTACAGGAGCGGTTGAAAGTAGAAAAGGCTATTTTGAAACAGTGAATGGGGGAACAATTTTTTTAGATGAAATTGGGGAAATGCCTCTTGGAACACAGGCAAGATTACTTCGTGTACTCGAAACCGGTGAATACATTAGAGTAGGAAGTAGTAAAGTTCAAAAAACGGATGTTAGAGTAATAGCCGCTACTAACAAAGATTTATTGGAATACACACACAAGGGGAAATTCAGAGAAGATTTATATTACAGACTCAATACTGTGCCCATTAGAGTTCCTGCGTTAAGAGATAGAAAAGAAGATATTGTATTGCTTTTCAGAAAATTCGCTACAGATTTTGCAGAAAGATATAAAACAAGCTCTGTTCAATTGTCCAATGAAGCAAAAGAAAAGTTAGTGAACTACCCCTGGCCAGGAAATGTTAGAGAATTAAAAAATATAGCAGAACAAATATCAGTTCTGAGCAAGGATAAAAACATCTCAGAAATAGAATTGGCAGGATTTTTACCAGATCAACAATTTTCAAGAATGCCAGTTTTGAGTGCAGGCCCTGGAGTAGTTAGTCAATCTGAATTCGCCAATGAAAGAGAGATATTATACAAGTTGTTTTTTGACATGAAGAAGGATGTGAATGATTTAAAAAAAGCCCTTTTTGATTTAGTTCAAAATCCAAATATAAGTTCGCATGTTCCGATGTACAATTCAGATAATTCGAATTTAAATGTTATTAATGAGATGCAAAACAGCTCTCAAAATAACATTGTTACTTCCTCGCCTACTTTAATGTTTAAAAATGATGTGAGCAATAACATACAACAACATGAAGAAGTAGATGAATCACTTAATATTGTTGATAAAGAAAAAGAATTAATTATAAAAGCATTAAAAAAACATAGAGGAAAAAGGCGCGATGCTGCAATAGATTTAGGAATAAGCGAAAGAACATTATACAGAAAATTAAAAGAATACGATATTGAACATTTATAATGATATTCAACATTGCTTTAGAAAGACGAAAATGATTTACATGACAAAAAAAAGAAGCATAAAATATTTTATTATCCCTTTATTCTTTTTGAGTTTCAATTATGCAACTTGTAAATACTCGTTTAAAGACACCGCCCCTATTCCCATTGAAGTAAAAACATTTCGAGTAAATTATTTAGAAAACAAAGCTGCTTATATAAATCCACAATTAAGTCCACAACTAACTGAAAAGCTTAAGCAAAAAATCATTAACATCACCAGACTCAGACAAACAAATAGTCAAGATGCGGATTATGACATTAGTGGATACGTTTCGCAATACAATACAAGTACAATAAGTATATCCGGTTTAAATGCAAATGGGAATAGATTAACTGTTTCTTTTCATCTGATCTTTAAAAACAATCTTGATGAAAAGAAAAATTTCGAGGCCGACATTAGTAGATCTTTTGATTTTGATTCTAATCTAAGTTTAAGTCAGGCAGAAGCTAAATTAAATGATGAAATTGTAAAAAACATTGTGGATGAAGTATTTAATAAAATATTTTCAAACTGGTAGTAATTAAAAAATATCCTTAGTTTTGAATATGCAGCAGCAAATTTTTGAAAAAATATTTGGTCCAAAATCAAATCATCCAAACTCAGCGAAATTGTTGAGTGAGGTGACTGAAAAGTATCCTTATTTCAGTTTAGCGCATTATTATCAATTAAAATTTTCAGATAAAACGAATAGTGATTACTCATCTTTAGCTGCTAAAGCGGCTTATTTTTTTGAAAATCCATTGTGGCTTCACAGGCAACTTTCTCAAATAGAAAATAAAAGAAATGAGATTGAGGTTGAAGTTACAGAAGAAAGCCTGCCCCAAAATTCAAAGATTTTAATTCACAATCAAAAAGAAAGCCCATTATTTGAGCCTCTTTTTGCCACCGATTATTTTGCCTCGCAAGGCATTAAATTTAATGAACAGGCTGTAAATAATGAGGATAAGCTTGGAAATCAATTGAAAAGCTTTACTCAGTGGCTTAAAACCATGAAAAAAAACCATGGTAATCAAATACCTGAAACAGCCTCTCCTATTGATAATTCAGTTGAATTAATGGCTGAAAAAAGCAATATAGAATCAGAAATTATAACTGAATCAATGGCTGAAGTCTTTATACAGCAGGATAAATTCAATAAGGCTATTGAAATATATACTAAATTAAGTTTGCAAAATCCTAGTAAAAGTCCTTACTTTGCAACCAAAATTGAATCTTTAAAAGTAAAATAACATGTTAGTAGTATTCGGAATTTTAATTATCATCGCCTCTGTAATCCTTGGATTTATTGTATTAATTCAAAACCCTAAGGGCGGAGGATTATCATCATCATTTGGTGGAGTTGGTAACCAATTAATGGGTGTAAAGCAAACAACAGATGTTTTAGAAAAAGGCACATGGGTTTTTGCAGCAGTAGTAGGTTTGTTATGTATGATATCGCCTGCTTTTATTCCAAAAGATGGATCAAATAAAAGTGATGATTTATTAAACAGTATGCCAACAAATTCTCAACAAAGAAAAATGGCACCAGCTGCAACTGCACCTGCCAATACCACTCAAATGCCTGGAACGAATGCCGATCCTGCATCAAGTGATTCAGGTAAATAATTTCAAACTATACAATAACAAAACCCTGCAATTTCTTGCAGGGTTTTTTAATATAATCAGCCGAACGCTATTTTGATCTGCATGAAAAACAAAATTAAATACATTGCATTCTTTATTCTAATAGTAGGAATATTTTTCAGTTGGAATATTTTTGGGCCAACAATTTCTGCTCCAAAAGAAAAATATTTTTTGTTGAAAACAGAAAGTAATTTTTCCGAAGTAAAAGAATCATTAATAGAAAAAGGAATAATTAAGTCTACTATATTTTTTGACTTACTTACTACTTTAATAAAATACCCTGAACATATCAAGCCTGGCCGTTATGAAATTGCAGATAATTCAAGCCTGTTTAAATTAGTTCGAATGTTAAATGCTGGTCAGCAATCCCCAGTAAGATTTGTAATTACAAAATTGAGAACTAAAGAAGATTTTGCCAGTAAAATTGCTTCAAACTTTGAAATAGACTCATTAACTGCTATTCAATTTTTACTATCTAACGATTCTTTAGCAAACTATCAACTTGACACAAATACAGTGATGAGTATCATCATACCAAACTCCTATTTTTTCTGGTGGAATAGCTCTATGCAGAAAATTATGAGCAGGTTAAAAACACAACATGATTATTTTTGGGAAGGCAGAAGAATGGAAAGTGCAAAAAAATTGGGTTTGAATGAATTGCAGGTGTACATAATTGGAAGTATTATTGAAGAAGAAACCAATGCCGAGTCTGACAAAGGAAAAATTGCAAGTGTATATATTAATCGACTGAATAAGGGAATGAAATTAGAAGCGGACCCAACTGTAAAATATGCTATGAGAAACTTTTCATTAACTAGAATCATGCATGAACATCTTAAATATTTGTCGCCATATAATACCTATCAAATAACCGGATTACCTCCTGGGCCAATATGCACGCCTTCAATTTCCACTATTGATGCCGTATTGGAATCGCCCAAAACAGATTATATTTTCTTTGTAGCAAAGCCTGATTTTAGTGGGTACTCTAATTTTTCAAATAATTATTCCAAACATTTAGAAAATGCTAAATTGTATCAAAAAGCGCTAGATACTTATCTTTCAAAAACAGAAAATTCAAATCGTTGACTAAATTCGAAAGAATATTATTAACAAAAACACCCTTGTTTTATTTAGTTAAATCAAGTAAACTTATTGTTTTACCTGGCTTTGAAGGGCTGCCTCTTTATGATGTGCTTCGGTTTTTTTATAAACAAATAAGAGTAACTAATTTAACAGAAAGGGCTTCGGCCATTTCATACAATTTCATCATGGCGATACCTCCATCCCTACTTTTTATTTTTACTTTAATACCAAATTTACCATTCATTTCTAGACGTGCAATACATACTCAATTACAAAGAATTATTCACGACATTGTTCCTTCTAAAGTTTACAATCAGGAACTCATTAGATTTGTTGATTCATTTATCTACAAAGATAGAGTTGCACTATTATCTTTTGGTCTATTGTTTTCATTGTATTTCGCATCAAGTGCGATGATGGGATTAATTAGATCTTTTAATAAAAATTATTTAGGGTTTGAAAAGCGACTAGGGATAACCGCCAGATGGACAGCAATTAAATTAACCATTTTAATATTCGGTTTGTTTTTAGCTTACTTTGCTTTATTAATTTCTCAAGGAGCTATCCTTAAATTATTAGTAAAAAGCCAGTCAATCAGAGATTTAATTGCCAATACAAGATGGTTGTTTATTATTCTTTTAATATTCTTTGCCGTTGGATTTATTTTTAAATATGCCCCATCTGTTGAAAAAAGATGGAAACTAAATTCACCTGGAACTATTATAACTACGCTACTTAGCATTTTGTCTACTTTTGCATTTTCTGTTTTTGTAAAAAACTTCGCCAGATATAATGTGCTTTACGGTTCTATTGGTACAATTATGATGATCATGGCATTGATTTATATTAATTCATTTGTACTTTTGATTGGATTTGAATTAAATGTCAGCATCAACTCAGTAAAAATAATTTCTCAAAAAAATAAAATATAATCATGAAAAAAATCAGCTACTTGCTTTTATCGTTTATTGTAATCATCGTTAGTTCATTTACCAATTTTGTTTCATTACCTATTGGAAGTGATATGCCAAAATCTGAACATAAAATGTTAGATATTACAGGAAAAGAAATCTCTATCAAAGAGGTGGCAAAAGAAAATGGCGTGTTGGTTGTTTTTTCAAGCAATACTTGCCCTTATGTTTTAAAAAATCAAACAAGAATTACAAATCTAATTGGTTTTAGCTCAAAGCATACTATTGGAATGATTATTCTAAATAGTAATGAAGCATATAGAGAAGAAGATGATAGCTTTAAAGAGATGAAAAAGTATGCTAAAAAAAGTATCATCACTTGCTCATACGTAATGGACAAATCAAGCGAAATAGCAGATGCTTTTGGTGCTAACAGAACACCTGAATGCTTTCTATTTGATAAAAACTTAAAACTTGTTTATCATGGTGCAATAGATGATAATCCTGCAGATGAAGAATCAGTAACAAGAAAACATTTGGAAGAAGCGATTACCGAAATGGCTAATGGCAAAGAAATTTCAGTTAAGGAAAGTAAAAGTGTAGGTTGTAGTATCAAGCGAGCTGTGAAACAATAGCCGCTTAAAATAAAAATGGCAAGTTACTTACATCGCACCGCTCAACCATCTACCCTTGCTATCTTCCGATCCTGGGGGAGTTCAACAGGAGCTGGTCGTATAAGACTTGCCGCTGCAAATATAAGGTAAAACTTAAAATTTTAATTTATAAATTGAGAGGATTTTCGTCAGGATTAGCTTTTAATTAAAAACTAAATCCAGGCTTATCGCTTCGAGAATTGATTGCAGCAACGCCAATTATTCTATCATTTCTATCACTAAAAGATTTATAATACATTAAAATCGTATACTTATTTTCAGTTTCCCAATAATTGCCGTCTAAACTTGTCAACTTTTGAAGATTGTTTTTTTCAGCCAATGCATACGTATAATTGTAATATCCTTGTTTCAAATAAGCACTACATTCATATTTATCAGTTAATGGATTATATTTCATTCTCCATTTATCTATTAATTCATAATTCGTAAACTGACCAATCAAATAAACATCATCCCCGTTATAGATTCCCCCGCCATTTTTTTGAAATGAAAAATGAAGCATAGAATAATCTGATTGCCATAATGGGTTAATGTTTTCATAAGTATTAATATCATAACTGCCATTTAAATCTGCATAATACATGTACCGTTGTTCCCTACGGTCAATATCGGTTTTAAGTTGAATACTTCTTTCATTTTGATTATATATTTGGCTTTCAATTCTATCGCTATTCATTCTGAAACTTCTTACATCCACCCATCTCCACTCCTTTTCACCTGAAAACACTGCCACATCTTCATTTACATAATCTAGCATATTTCCATTAACAAAAGTAGGTTTGATATCTTTCTGAGCATTATCCCATCTATTGTTTTGAAGAATCACTGTTTTTACTTCTTGAGCAGGGCTAAATGCTTTGAGGTCTTTTAAATTTGCTTTAAACTTTATTCTTTGATGTGTTCTAAATTTATCTGAGGCGTACGTTTGAACAACCATTGCATTAATAGAAGCCTTTTCTTCAAATACAATGAATTGTTTAGTAAACACGAGCTTCGTTGTGTCTCCATCTAAAAAAACTTTCAATAAATAATTACCAGATCTAGTAGGTAAGGAATTATCCTCTGGCAATAAAGCTTCGTAATGGGTATATTTTGTATAAGCGGTATTTGAATATCTGTAGAACCCAATTCTATTTTTTGTAAATCCTTTTATATAATCAAATTCGCTTAAGTTGGCTGGATTCCAATCATAATCACACAATATAAAAGTATAATAATAGTTTTTGTACCCGCCTTCCAAATCATCGAACGACAACTTTATTTTACTTGGATTATTAAGAGAAATAACTGGCATGGATTGCTGATCTCCATCTGTATACAATTGAACTGTAGCTATATTAGGCTTTAATGTGCGTTCAATATGTTGTGATTGGGCATTAAAAAAAGAGGCTGTAAGAAAAAAAGAAATTACAATTCTGCTAATTGAGTTCATTGAATGATTAAATTATTTACTTTTGAAAGATAGCAAAAAAACAGCTTTGAATTTATCATTTTTTGTAGCAAAAAGGTTGGCCAACAAAAACAAGAGTAGTCTATCCAGATTTATCATTAGGCTTGCTATTGGCGCCACCACATTAAGTGTTGCAGTAATGATTGTGGCTACGAGTTTTGTGAATGGATTTCAACAGGCAATTAGTAATAAAGTATTTAGCTTTTGGGGCCATGTTAGAGTGCTTCAAAATATTGATAATAAATCAACCACCTCCGAGGAATATCCTATCACAGCAAATTACCAAATTGAACATTATCTTGAAAAATTACCAGAGGTGAATTCCGTGGAAAGATTTGCCACTAAATCTGCTTTATTAAAATCTCCCGCAGGCATAGAAAGCATTCTTTTAAAAGGTATTGACAGCAGCTTTGATTTCAAAAGAATGAAAAGTTTTTTGATGAAAGGGAAGTGGGTATCCTTTAAAGATAGTGGCTATAGCAAAGAGATTAATATTAGCAACTATACAGCCAATCATCTCAATCTTTCGGTTGGAGACAGCCTTTATGTTTTTTTCTTTAGAAACGATGGAAGCAAATCAGCAAGAAAATTAAATGTATCTGGAATTTTCAAAACGGGCATTGAAGATTATGATAAGAATTTTTCATTGTGTGATATTGATTTAATTAGACGGCTTAATAATTGGGATGCCAATCAAATTGGAGGATATGAATTATTTCTTAAAAATTATCAATCAACCGATAGCATCAACAGAAAAATTTATGAGGAATTACCGCAAGGTTGGTATAGCAAAAGTATCAAAGAAATTTATCCAAATATTTTTGATTGGCTGAATTTACAGGGTCAAATAAAAACTATTTTACTTCTTATTATGATAATTATTGCAACTGTTAATTTGATAACATGCTTGATTATTCTTGTGTTGGAAAGAAACAGAATGATTGGAATTTTAAAAACCCTTGGCGCACAAAACTGGACCATTCAAAAAATATTTCTTTATAACAGCTCCTTCATTGCCATAACTGGAATTCTGTTGGGAAGCGTCATTGGATTAATTATTTGTTGGATACAAGAAAAAACCGGGTTCATCCAATTAGATGAAGAGGCTTACTTTATTTCAAAAGCCGAAGTAATTATAGTTTGGTGGCAAGTTATTTTAATAGACTTAATTACTTTTTTAATTTGTATGCTCACGCTAATTATTCCAACTTACATTATCAGAAGAACATCGATTATACGATCAGTTACTTTTAAATAGTTTATTTATTT
>CANGGD010000049.1 GCA_947453295.1 Chitinophagaceae bacterium
AAATATTCTGTTGGAATTTCAACCCGATTATATTTTACATTTAGCATCATTTAGTAGTGTGGCTTATTCCTGGGAACAGCCTGTCAATGCTTTTGTAAATAATTTGAATATTTTCTTAAATCTAGTAGATCAAATCAGACTTTTATCTATTAATTGTAGAGTTCTGTCTGTAGGCTCTTCTGAAGAATATGGAAAGATATTGCAGTCGAATTTACCTCTTGTAGAAGACATGCCCGTAAATCCAATTAGTCCATATGCAGTTGCCAGGCATTCTCAAGAACAGTTATCTAAAGTATATTGTGATGGGTATGGATTAAATATTGTGATGACAAGATCTTTTAATCATATTGGGCCGGGTCAGTTAGAAAAATTTGCAATTCCTTCCTTTATAAAAAAAATACTAGAAGCGAAGAAAAATAATGAAAAATCTATTACAGTTGGAAATGTTAATATTGTTAGAGATTTTGTTGATGTAAGGGATGTGGTGAAAGCTTATTATTTATTATTACTAAATGGTAAGAAAGGAGAGATTTATAATATTTGCTCAAATCAGGGAGTGACATTGAAATCAATTATAGAAAATATTATGGATTTAGTAGGATACCATATTGAAATTGAAATTGATCCTGCATTAGTAAGGCCCAATGACAATGAAATAATTATAGGGTCTTATGATAAAATAAAAAACCAATTGAATTGGGAGCCTACTATAAAATTAAATCAGAGTTTGAAAGATATCATAGAAGATTGGAAAAACAATAGTTAGTTATAATATTTTCAATTGATTTCTCTTTTAGCTATGCGGTATGGGTCAAGAAATTAAAATGACATGTAATGAAAGCGATTATTTTTGGTGCTAATGGTCAGGATGGATTTTATCTAACACAATTACTCGCTTTAAAAAATATTGAAGTAATAGGTGTGAGCAGAAGTGGCGATTTTCTTCATACAGACATTTCAGATTTCACTGCAGTTTCAGAGCTTGTTAAAATTCATTTGCCGAATTATATTTTTCATTTAGCTGCCAATTCAACAACCAATCACAACGCATTATTAGAAAACCATGCAACTATAGAAACGGGTACTTTAAATATTTTAGAAGCGGTTAAATTATATTCTCCCAATACTAAAGTTTTTATTTCTGGAAGTGGTTTGCAGTTTAAAAATAACAATGCTCCAATTAAAGAGTCGGATGAATTTGAAGGAAGAGATCCTTATTCTGTAAGTAGAATTCAATCTGTATATGCCGCAAGATATTTTAGAACTTTAGGTTTACATGTATACGTTGGATATTTTTTTAATCATGATAGTCCGAGAAGAACAGAAAGGCATATGAATCAAAAAATAGCGAAAGCTGTTCTAAGAATTGCAAAGGGTAGTTCTGAAAAAATTGAGATTGGTGATTTGGAGGCTGTTAAAGAATATACTTTTGCAGGTGACGTGGTGAATGGTATTTGGCTGTTAGTGAATCAAAATAATATCTTTGAAGCCAATATTAGTTCTGGAAAAGGACATTCTGTTTTAGATTGGGTGAAAATCTGTTTTGATATTGTTGGATTAAATTATCATGACTATATTGTTCATAATAATAATTTCAAATCTGCTTACAAGCAACTTGTTTCAGATGCTACAATTATTCATTCGCTTGGATTTGTCACAGAGATTAATTTTGAATCTTTAGCAAAAATGATGATGCTAGAATAAAAACAAAATATTGAATGAGAAAAATTACAATTGTTTCTTCTGATGATATAATTCTGTATCAGCCTACAATATTGAATTTATACGACCTTTTAAAACTTGATTTCGAAATCAATATTATAAGTTTTACCCCTGAATATCTTGGAAAAAAAAGGGAGCAGGACAAAAATATCGACTACATCACTCCTAATAAATATATCAAATTTATTTATAGAAAATCTGATTTGCTTTTAAATGCATTTTTAAAAAGGGTTGATAAATACTTAATAAAGACTCAACACAGGGCTTCTTTCTACAGAGATTTTCAGGCAAGATTATTAGCGAAATCTTTAAAAAAATATATCGGCAATGTTATTATTGCTGTAGATCCAATGCCTTTATATGTGGCCCAAAAAACTATTGGTAGCGCACATTTTTTGTCATTAGAAATGATTCCCAATGATCCCTATTTTAAAAAAGTAGATTCTTCTAAAATCATTTCAGTGATTATTCAAAACCAATACAGGTATGATTTTTTATTTAAAGAAAAAAGTATTCGCACATTTTTTATTCAAAATGCTCCTTTACAAAATACATCATACATTAATCAATCAAATAGGGAAGGACTGATATGGGCAGGAACCATTGTAAAAGATTTTGCCATTTTGGATTGTTTGAATTTTATTGAAAAACATAATGAATATACTTTAACATTAAAAGGTGCATTTGAAAAAAGCACTCAAATGATAATTGAAAATAACTACCAACATTTATTATCATCAAATCGAGTAAAAGTCAATAATGAATACTTAAAAGCGGAAGATTTTATTAAATTCATATCCAATTTTAAAATTGGTTTCTGTTTTTATAATTGGGATTTAATCAAATCAAATTATAATTATGAGACTGCACCTTCCGGTAAGTTATTCGTTTACTTGGCAGCGGGAGTGCCAGTAATTGCTTCTAATGTGAAAGCGTTTAAGTTTTTAGAAACAGCAGGGGCTGGTGTTTTGGTTGATGATTATGAACCCGAGACATTATTCAATGCAATTAAAAAGATTGAAAATAGTTTTCAAGAATATTCTTCAAATGCATACAAAGCTTTTCAAGAAAATTGTTTTGATATTAATGCAATACCTTTTAAAGCGTATTTGCTGAATAATGCTTAACCTTTGCTTTTTATATTTTTAATTTCTTCCTCCATCATTTCAGTAACCATCATTAGTAAATCATATTTAGGTTTCCAACCTAATATTGTGTTTGCTTTAGTTGCATCCCCAATTAATAAATCCACTTCTGTAGGCCTAAAGTATTTTGGATTGATGGATAATACTTGCTTTCCTATAGGTAATTGGTATGCAGGATTTGAGCAGCTTTCAACATATCCTTTTTCATCTACGCCTTCTCCTTTGAAAGATAGTGTAATTCCAACATGAGCAAAAGACATTACAATAAAGTCTCTTACAGTTGTGGTTACATTTGTTGCCAATACAAAATCATCTGGTTTTTCTTGTTGTAACATTAACCACATTCCTTCTACATAATCTTTGGCATGCCCCCAATCTCTTTTCGCATCTAAATTTCCAAGTTCTATTTGGTCATCAATACCTAAAGCAATTCTTGTAACACCAATAGTTATTTTTCTAGTAACAAAGTTTTCTCCTCTTCTTGGACTTTCATGATTAAATAAAATTCCATTCACGGCATAAATGTTATATGCTTCTCTATAATTAACTGTGATCCAGTATCCATAAAGTTTTGCAACTCCATATGGAGACCTTGGATAAAATGGTGTTGTTTCTTTTTGAGGTACTTCCTGAACCAAACCGTATAACTCTGAAGTAGATGCTTGATAAAATTTAGTTTTTTGTTCCAACCCCAAAATTCTAATAGCCTCTAAAATTCTAAGTACTCCTAAAGCATCAGAATTAGCGGTGTATTCAGGTGTTTCAAAACTTACTTGTACATGACTTTGAGCTGCTAAATTGTAAATTTCATCAGGTTGTGTTTGCTGAATGATTCTAATTAAATTAGTTGAATCAGTTAAATCTCCATAATGTAGATGAAATCTTTCAGATAAGGATTTGTCAAAAAACAATTGATCAATTCTATCTGTATTGATAAGAGAACTTCTTCTTTTTATACCATGCACATTATAGCCCTTGTTCAATAAAAACTCAGCTAAATATGAGCCGTCTTGTCCTGTTATTCCTGTTATAAGCGCTGTCTTCATGTAAATCAATTTTAAAGTCAGCAAAAATAACATTTAATATGTAAATTATCATAGGTTATTACAGTTTTTATAATTTTGCCGCATGCTTTAGTGTATTCAGATTGCAATAGGCTAATTGCTATGGTTAACCCATCTTTTTTCATTTTGCTACTGAAAATTTAAGTAATTTGTTCCTGAAAAATCAACCAATGTTAACCAGCGTAATATTAGTAAATTATAAATCTTCTGCTTTATTAATAGATTGTTTAAAGTCGATATATCAATTTTCAATCAATAATTTGGAGATTATTGTTGTTGACAATGGCTCAAATGATGATGTTCAAAATGATTTAATGACACAATTCCCCTCTGTCATTTTCATACAAATGGGTTACAATGCTGGCTTTGCCAGAGCAAACAATGCAGGTATTCGAAAAGCAAAAGGAGATTTTGTTTTGCTATTGAATTCAGATACCATTATTTTAAATGATGCAATTAATAAGTGCTCCACACAATTTGAAGCTACCAATTATGTGGCTTGTGGAGTACAGCTTTTAAATGCAGATCAAACTCCTCAAATATCTGGAAATTTTGCAATGAGGGGAGGTTTAAATTATTTATTGCCCATTCCATTCTTTGGAGACATTTTAAAAAGTATTGCGACGCTAATTAAAATTAAAAAACCAAATATTCCAGAAGCAAAAGGAACCGAATATGTAGATTGGATTAATGGTGCCTTTTTGATGGTTCGAAAAGAAACAATAAATGCTGCCGGTTTGTTGGATGAAGATTTTTTCCTTTATGCTGAAGAAGCAGAGTGGTGTAGTAGATTAAAGAAACATGGAAGTCTTTGTATTTTTGGAGACATAAATGTTTTGCATTTGCAAGGAGCTACTGCTAACGTTGCTTTTGGTTCTTCTGGACATGGCTATCAAAATCTATTCGACAAAAAAGGTTTTCAAATTATACTCAGTAATTTTGTTAGAATAAGAAAAGAATTTGGAATTGTTTGGTTTTTAATAATGTTGTTTTTTTATTTTCTTGCCATACCAATTTTTTTAATTGGACTTGCTTTTTCTTCATTGCTATTTTTAAAAAATACTGGACTTCAAATTAAACACTGGCTGGGGTATTCAAAAAACGTATGCAGACTTATTTTATATTCAGTGAGAATTATTGCCAATAAGCCATATTTCTATAAAGCACTTTAGAAGTAGTTTGATGCTATAATTTTTTTAGCTTTTGCAGCAATATTTTCCCAATAAAAATGTTCAAAATAACTATTAGGAATATCATTGGTTTCATCGCTTGCATCTAAAATGTAATCAGTAAATTCAATCCAGTTTTTGGCTTTAATTATTTTCAATTTGCCATTTGTAATTTCTTCCGGAATCCCAATTGCTCCTTCAGTTGTGCTAATACATTTCATATTGTAACCAAGGGCTTCTACTAATTTAGTTTTTATTCCACCACCATCAATTACAGGATTTAGAAAAATATCAGCGCCTTTAAAATAGATATTAATATCATCTACAAAACCTGCATATACGATATTTTTTTTTTGATACGCTTTTAGTTCATTGTATTCTTTTGGAAGATTTTTTCCGCAAATTATTATAGTATAGTTTAGATCATTCTTTTGCAATAATGATGGATTAATTTCATTAAGGATAATGTTTACAGCATCAAGATTTGGTTTGTAATCTAAAGTACCATTAAACAATAATATTTTATGATCAGAAGGGATTTGATGTTGAGTCAGGAGCGCTTCTCTTGCTGATTTACGCGCTTCTTTAGTGGGTGCATTTTTTAATTCAAAACCATAGGTTATGGTATAGCAATTTTCGGCATTGAGTTTAAAGTTTTTGATAGCATATTCTTTATCCTCATTTGAAATAAAAAAGTTCACATCTGCAAATCGATGGGTTAATTTTTCATAGTACCACAAACATTTCCACCACCATTTACCCATACTTTTGAATCTTAGCGATTCAATATTATGTGAATGAACAACTATTCGTAGTTTAAAAATTATTTTTGATAGAATACCCAACCATCCCAAAAAAGGCTGTTCGAGAATTAAATGGGTTACTGATTTCTTCTTGATTAATTTTTGAATGATGAGTAACAATCTGAGATCAAAATATCTGGATTTTTTTGTTGATAATACAGGTAAAAAATCGGCATTAAGATTTTCAGGCAAACCATTATCTTGAGTTGAGATAATGGTAACATCAACAAGCTTTGCGAAGAAACTATAAAATAACGCAATCCCTTTTTGTCCTCCCATTTTTGCAGGATAAATAGGATAGGTAACAAAAGTTAATGCATGTATTGATTTTTGTTGATTCTTCATGGTTATTTTCAAAAATAAATTAAGCAGTTCTTAATTTGCTTTCATTTTTACTTTTCATAAAATACCAACCAATAGATCCAAACACAATCAATAATAATAGAATCATACTTGTAGAGGCAACTTTTTTACCTAAATAGAAAGAAGCCGGTTCAAAAATGAAAACAATTTCATGTTTACCAGCTGGTACTTGCAAGCCTCTTAGTACATAATTCGTTTTAAAAATAGGAGCCGGTTTACCATCGATATATGCATGCCAATCTTTGTAATAAATTTCACTAAATACTGCAATATGATTGTTAGTAGCATTTGACTCATAATGAATAGTGTCATTATCGAATGCTGTTTGCTTGATAAAAGAGTTGCTATCTGCAGGTGCGTAATTAGTAATCATAGATTTAAATGATTCATCAACTACAGCTGTATCTTTTGGATTGAAATTACTTATAGCTCTCATTTCATTGGCGGCGCCTTTAACGAATTTTACACCTTTCACAAACCAAACATTACCCATTGCCCCTGGATTTAGTTGAGCAATCTTATCGTTTTCAGTAGGTTGTATAAAATATTTTGTATTCAGCATATTAATAACCGCCATGTTAAAGTTCCCTTTAAATTGGTAGGCAATTAAATCATCGTAGATGCCCAATTTAGCGGGATGATATCCTCCAACAGATTTATGGTAATAGGATGTTTTTGATTCTTCCACACTACTTGTATTGATCACTCTAAAATTCGGATCTGTATCAGCTAAAATCATCTTGTCTGCAGTAGTTATTGGAAATTCACTTGTTTCATGGTCTTCTTTATTTTCAAAACTTTTATCATTTAAATAATGCATCCCAAACTGAATCAAATCGAGGCTTGAAAAAAGAGTTATACCAATCACCATAATAGCCATGTTGATTCTTTTTTTAAGGTATAATGCAATCAATGCGGCAGCTAATAAAATAAAAATCAAGGAACGCAAAATATCGTTTAATAAAAACGATGCTCTATCTTTTCTTAATGCAGATACAAATTCTCTGGATGTTTTTGTTGCATTTAAATTTGGATCTCTGCTAAAATTCCCAACCATTCCTTCATAAATCTGATTGTCAATCTCAGGTTTATACTGTTTATCCAATGATTGTATTTTATTTTGAACATCAGCACCACCAGATTGTATAATTTGATTAAAAGCGGCAGTTCTTGCTTTATTTTCTTTACTGAAATCATTGGAGAAATAATAGAACCCAACCATAACGAATAACGCTGCAGTTGCTATACTTGCTGATTTGAATTTTTTCCATGTATCAACATCTTCATTTTCCATTAATTTATTTATAGTTAATGCTGCAATGATTGGGAAAAGTAATTGTGGCACTACAAGAATCATTGTAGGTACTCTAAATTTGTTATAGAAAGGGAAGTAATCAAACATGAAATAATTAAATGCTGGAAAGTTTTCTCCCCACGAAAGCATGATAGCTAGCACAGATGCAAATAAAATCCACCATTTATGTTTGTTATCCAGATAGAACATACCTAATATAAACAAGAAACAAATAATTGCTCCGAAATAAACTGGACCGTTAGTAAAGGGTTGATTCCCCCAGTATATAGCACCATTCATTTGATTCGTTACTTGATCAACAGGGAATTGTGGAACATTGTCGTTTAAATATTTTACTAAATGTCCATTATTAGGGATTGTTGGATAAATGTATACATCACCATCTCTTTCTGCCTGATGAGATCCATATCCCATAGCTCCAGGGAACATTAATGTCCATGTCTCTCCAACCCCATAGCTCCACATAAATGCATAATCTTTATTTAACCCAACAGTCTTATCATTTACCACCTTTTCAGATTTATTATTCTCTTTCTTGTCCATTACAAGCATTCCTCCACGCTTTGATTCTTTCGAATAATCAAACGTTGTAAATAACAAAACAGCATTTGTACATATTCCTAAAACTACTGCAAAGCCAATTAGTGAAGTGCTTTTAAAAAGATGTCCAATTTCTTTTTTTCTTAAAAAATTAATAAGATAAGCAATAGACATGATGCCAATTACAATGAATAAATAATAACTTATTTGCTGATGACCTTGACCAATTTGCAGAGCTGTTAATAAAAATGTTAGTGCAAAACCAGCTAAATATTTTTTGTCGAAAATTAATATGACAGCACCAATCACTGCAGGAGCGTAGCCTAATGCCAGCATTTTGGTAATATGACCTGCGGTAACTATGATGGGAGAGTAGCTGCTATAAGCAAATGCAAGTGACCCAATAATAGCAGCGTAAGGACTTATGCCTATACAAATACACATAAAATAAAAACAAATACATGCTAGATAGAAAAAATTAAAGGGCTGAGGCAAGCCCAATTGAATAACTTTATCAAAATAGGGAAGCGGCGACCAATCACCTTCCATTGCTACTTGATAAGCAGGCATACCACTAAACATATTACTTAGCCATAGAGGCAAGTGCCCATGTGTTTTCCTGTATTCCAAAGATTGATGGCTCATCCCTTGCCAACTTGTAACATCACTTTGTTTTAATCCAACTCCAGATTCTAATCCGGGTTTACAAAAAATAACTGTGACTAATAAAAATATTGCAACAGCAATAAGATGAGGTAAAACTTTTTTGAATTGAATTTGCTTCATTATTAATTATTTGTTTTGGAGAAGAGGAGTGATTATTGATTTTTTTTCAGCATGAACAAAGAGGATGTCGCCTTCGTTAATAGAAGCATCTAAATCTTCAACTAATATTTTATTATGTAAAGTATAAGCATTATAACCCAAGTTGTTCATCAAAGAAAGAATATCTGCTTTGTGTTGGCCCCATGTTTCAATTTGCATAATGGGTTTATGCTTTTTAATGGTTTCAGCTAATTCATTTAATACTACTTTTTCATACCCTTCAATGTCTATCTTAACATAATCTATCTTGTTCAAATTAGAAAGTAATTCACTGCCTCTTACCATTTTTGTTTCAAAAATATAACTGTTTTGTTTGTCTTCATCATCACTAGGAATGTGAGACAATCCAGTTCTGAAAGTACCTTCGAACTTTGGTAATACTAATTCTATGTTTTTAGATTCTGTGCCCAATGCGTAATTATGTAAGGTGCAATTAGTTTTATTTCTTAATCCCCATTTCAATACTTCGAAAAAAGGCTTTACAGGCTCAATGCAAATCACTTTGCCATTTTTACCAACTAATCTCGAAAATATTCTTGAAAAATAACCAAGATTAGCTCCAATATCTACCACCACATCATTTGGAGCGATTATTTTTTTTACAAAATAGTTATACTTATAATTTTCATTCTTACGCAATAGTTGATAGTCAAACAGTAGAAAAAAGCCGGCATGAAGTAATCGTAAGTAGTTGTCTCTACCTAATATTCTGAATAATAATCCTTTTAGCTTTGTAATCATTAATCTAAACCTATTTTAATCTAAAAAAAGAAATTCTATTTTATGGCAAATTAATGATTTAATTTCCATTATTTTGCATGTGAAAGCAATTATTAGTTGCTTTCATGTCTTCTAAAATCCTCAACACAACAACAATTATCTTTTTGGTAAAAAAAAAGGTAATTCTCATTACATTTTTTTATCTAATGTATTGAAAATTCATTTTTGTTTTAATAAGGCTCGTTTGTAATAGAAATCAACACACTTATTAATTATAAAAAATACATATAGATAATTGTGTTTTCTTGCAGAAATCTTAAAAATTGATTTTACATAAATACTATGTTTAAAGTTTTAATTGTTGAAGAGGATATTAAAATCACAAGGTGGATAAAAAAAACTATTAGTGATGGTTTTCCTGGATTGTCTATAAAGGGGGAAGCTAAAGATTTAGCAAATGCTCTTGATGTAATTATAAAAACAAAACCTGATTTAATTATCATTGATACATTGGTTAAGAATAAAGCTGTTTTTAGTTTATTTGAACAAATAAGACACATAGATACTGAAATTATTTTTGTGACTTCACACAAAAAATATTCATTAGAAGCCATAAAATATAATGCTGTTGATTATTTATTAAAGCCATTAGTTAAAGTCGAATTTAATTTGGCTATAGAAAAATCGATAAAAAAAATGACAACTAAATTGATAAATCAAGAGATGAAATTGATGATATCAAATATTAAAAATGTTCAACATAAAAATGTCAAGTTAGCCATTCCTACAATCAAAGGGTTCATTTTTTTATTCATTGATGAAATAATCAGATGCGAGGCAAATGGAGCCTATACTACTATTTATACCACCAATAAAGAAAAAATTACGGCATCAAAATGTTTAAAAGAATATGAGGAATCATTGCCAGCTAATCGTTTTTATAGAATCCATAATTCTCATCTGATAAACATCGACAAAGTATCACAATATAATAAAGGGCGTGGGGGGTATGTAATAATGGAAGATGGGATGCAGATAGAAGTGGCTACCAGAAGAAAAAATTCTTTCCTCAGTATTTTCCAGTAACAATCATGCATTTTTAATTATTGTTATTTTGACAAAGTCAAAATTTTAATTACTTTTGCTCCGCGTTTAGCTTATGGTGGTTGTAGCTCAGCTGGTTAGAGCACCAGATTGTGATTCTGGGGGTCGTGGGTTCGAGCCCCATCATCCACCCAATATTTTAGAATGTCTCTCTTTTTGAGGGACATTTTGTTTAACATAACTTTTTCTGAAAGGCTTATCATTTGTAACTTCCACGTTTCAAATTCGATTATATTTACAATATGCAAAAAATTGCAGCAATATTTATGAATAAAAATTTTCTTACAATCATTTTTGTACTAACTGCTTTAAGTTTTTTTATCACTTTTAACTCTCAAGGTAAGACAGATAAAGAGGAAGATCCAAAGGAAAAACAAAGTAAAGTTTTGAAAAATGTGGGCATGTTGATTAAGGAAGGCCATTTTCATCCACAACCCATTGATGATGTATTTAGTAAAAAGGTACTTACCAAATTCACCGAAGAGCTCGATGATCAAAAAGATATTTTTTTACAATCAGATATCAATGCTTTCAAAAAATTCTCCTTAATCATCGACAATGAAATTTTAGGAGATGCAGAACTTACTTCGTTTTATGAGATTAATTCAGTTTATTTGAAAAGGCTAAAAGAAGTATCAGAATTGTATGCATCAATACTTGAAAAACCTTTTGATTTTAATGCTTCTGAAAAGATTCAAATGAATCCTGAAAAATTAAATTTTCCCAAGAATGAAAGAGATCGCTATGATATTTGGAAATCAAGATTAAAATATGCTGTTTTATCTAAGTATGTCGATAAATTAGAGGAAAGAGAAACGAATAAAAACAAAAAAGATTTTATTTTTCAAGCTGATACAACATTAGAAAGGATATCAAGAGATCAGATAAAAAAACAAATGGATCGATATTTTACTACCAAAAAAAACAGAGAAACCCTAGACGAGAACTTTAGTACATTTATCAATTGCATCACGGGTTTAAACGATCCTCATTCAAATTATTTTCCTCCAGTTGATTTAAGATCATTTAATGAATCAATGAGTGGTAGCTTTTATGGAATAGGAGCCCAGCTAAAAGAAGATGACGGCAAAATTAAAATTACAAGTTTAGTGCCTGGTGGCCCTGCCTGGAAAAGCGGCGAATTAAAAGAAAATGACGAAATTCTTATGGTAGCTCAAGGCGATAAAGAGGCTGTTGATGTAACTGGTTATTCTGTTGCTGATGCTGTAAAATTAATCAGAGGTTCAGAAAAAGGAAGTGAAGTAAGGTTAACCGTAAAGAGAATCGATGGCAGTACAAAAGTGATCAGTATTATAAGAGAAAAAGTAAATACGGAGGAGACATTTGCTAAATCTGCAATCATCAATGGAAATAAAAAAATAGGATATATCTATTTGCCAGAATTTTATGCTGATTTTGAGAAGGCTAACGGTGTAAGATGCGCGACGGATGTAGCTAAAGAACTGGAAAAATTAAAGGCTGAAAATATTGAAGGATTGATAATCGATTTAAGAGGAAATGGTGGCGGATCACTTTATGATGTTGTTCAAATGGCAGGATTATTTATACCTAATGGCCCTATTTGTCAGGTAAAAGGAAAAGAAGATAAGCCTAATGTATTATCAGATAAAGATAACAGAGTACAATATGATGGCCCTTTGGCTGTAATGGTTGATGGTACAAGCGCTTCTGCATCTGAGATTTTCGCTGCTGCTATACAAGACTATAAAAGAGGAATCATCATAGGAAGCCAATCTACTTATGGTAAGGGAACAGTTCAAAGAAATATTTCATTAAATGATGAAGCGTTCAATAACATATTTGCTCAAAACAATACTTCAGATTTAGGTGCAGTAAAACTCACCATTCAAAAGTTTTACAGAATCAATGGTGGCGCTACTCAGAAAAAAGGTGTAATTCCAGATGTTGTGTTACCAGACAGATACGATTATTTAAAATACAGAGAAAAGGATAACGCAAGTGCATTGGAATGGGATGAAATTCCTAAGGCAAAATATGACGAATGGACAAGTAATGTTTCTTTAGATCAATTTTTATTATCTGAAAACCAAATCGTATCAAAAAATAACACTTTCAATCTAATTAAATCAAATGTGAGCTGGTTGGCTAAGTATAATGATAAAGAGTATTCACTAAATCTTAATCAATACACACAAGATCAAAAAGAGTTGAAGAAAATAATTAGTTCAT
>CANGGD010000050.1 GCA_947453295.1 Chitinophagaceae bacterium
ATTGAGAAGTGTTTATATTGGAAATATTGGATTGATTATTACCTAATATTAATGATGAATTATTGTTAATGATGTCTATGTTGTTAAATGCAGTATTATGATTATTAGTGAAAGTGATTCTTGTATCGTAACCCAGATTGAATTTGTCAGTAAAATTATAATCGAAGCCGGTGTTTATGTAATGAGTAATGGAAGGGTATTTTGTAGAAGAAACTTGCACAAATGATAAGCTGTCATTTTCAAAACCTCTTGTTGAATTAATGTTATCAAATCCATTTCTGTTAGTGTATTGATAGCTTACATAATTACTTAGTTTACTACCTGTTTGATTAAAATTAAAGCCAGCGGTTTCAGTTGCATAAACTCCTTGAAAAACACCTGCGTTTACAGATCCGTTGCTTCCAATTTTAATACCTTTTTTCAAAACGATATTAACAATTCCTCCGCTACTACTGGCATCGTATTTAGCAGAGGGAGTCCTCATGATTTCAATTTTACTAATACTGTTAGCGGGTAAAGATTTTAGCATGGATGCCAAATCTGTTGCACTCAATTTTGTTTCTCTACCATTGATCATAATTGAAGCTGGCGCAGAACTGCTTATGTAAATATTTCCATCCTGATCAATGATTGTACCAGGAGTTTTTTCTACAACTTCAAAAGCATTGGTGCTGCTATTCGTTAATGGTGTGGCATCTACAATTGTTTTGTCGTCCTCTTCTTTGATGAAACTTCTTTTTGAAAGCACTGTAACATCAGACAAGACAGCTGTTTTATTGGCCCATTCAACTTTAACAAACACATCGGCATTCTTTATATTCAGTCGCTTTTTAAAGTCTGATTTATTTACTGCAGTGATTAATAAAAAATAATTTGTATTGGGAACCACTTCAATATCTGCACTTGAATCAAAAATTGTTTTTAAAAACAGCGTACTGTCTGGCAAACGAAATAATACCAAAGAAGCTTTTGTAGTATCGAACTGATTGTCTGATTTTAAAACTAAGTGAAGTTTTGTTTTTTGGCCTGCAACAGTTAGCGACAAAATTAGAAATGCCAAAATCGCTGATGATTTTTTCAAAATATAAGAAATTGGAATAAGTTTAATTGGTTTCGAATAATGCTTTTTTGTCAACTACTTTAACTTCGGAGCTGTCTTTTAATGTTTTGTTTACAATTTCATAAGGACCAGTAATTACTTCTAATCCTTCCGTTAATCCGGATTTAATTTCAATGTAGTTGATGTCTTGAATACCAGTAACTACCTTTTCTTTTTTTACTTTTCCGTTTTTATCTTTTACAAAAACAACAATATCTAAATCATCTAAAGAAGGAGCTTCTTCCAATTCATCATCACCGTTTTTTATTTCTTTTGCAGGACTTGCATTTTTCTCTCTTGTAGTTACTGCATTAATAGGCACACTTAAAACATTTTGTTGAGTGTTAGTTTGAATATCAGCATTGGCGCTCATTCCAGGCCTAAATGGAAATCTTCCATTTTTAAGTAAATCAACATAGCTTTCTGGAAGGAGTTTTACATATACTTTATATTGCGTGACATCGTTTCCGGAAACGGACATTCCCGATTGAGAGGAGGCGCCATTATTACTGCTGGCAACTTGAGTGACAACCCCTTTGAATTTTCGTTCGTTATATGCATCTATAGTAATAACTGCACTATCTCCCACTTTTACTTTTGGAATATCATTTTCGCCAACATCCACTCTCACTTCTATATTTTCCATATTGGCAATTCGTAAAATCTCTGTTCCAACATTGAAACTATTACCTGCAACTTTTTCTCCTTTTTTTACATTTAGTAAACTAACCACGCCATCCATTGGAGCAACAATAAACGTTCTGCTTAAATCTTTATCCGCTCTTTGCAAGTTAGCTTCGGCAGATTTAACAGAAGCATCAAGCCCTTTGATGCTTTGCACTCCGCCATTGTAGTTAGCTTTGGCGGTCTTGAAACTAGATTCTGCATTATTGAATTCGCTTTTGCTAATCACTTTTTCTTCATAAAGCTTTTTCTGCATATCGAAATTCATTCGCGCCTGATCATATTGAGCTTGTAAAGCGTCTAGCCCTGCTTGAGAGTTTGCAATTTGAGCTTTAGATTGATTCACTCCAAAGGATGCCTGGTCTCTTTGAATGCTGTATATGTCGGCATATATTTTAGCAAGGAGCTGTCCTTTTTTTACAGAGTCCCCTTCTTGAACATACAACTCAGTGATTTCTCCGCTAATATCTGGACTGACTTTCACTTCAACAACGGGATAAATTTTTCCACTGGCATTTACCACTTCTATGATCGTTCTTTTCTGAACTTTTTCGGCAGTAACTTTAAGTCCTTCATCTTTTCCAAACACACCAGCTTTAGATAAGGCAAATAATACGATTAGCAAACCGCAAACGATTATTAACACCCATTTTATTTTTTTATTCATAAGTCAAAAATTATAGTATTAGTCCAAGCCCTTTATAAAACTCCAGAACTTTCATTTTAAAAACAAAGTCAAATTGATTAATGCTGTATTCTAATTTGGAACGAAGTAAATTATTTTGAGTAGAAATTAAATCAAATGTACTAAGTGCTCCGATGCTAAATCTTTTGCTTGCAAAGTCGTATGTTTTCTGATTGGCTTCAACCCCTTTTTTACTTGAGTTGAAACGTTGTAAAGACGTTAGGGCAGATGTATAGGCTTGATAAATGTCTTGTTTTAATTTCTGATTATCTTGTTGCTTTTGCAATTCTAATGATTGAAGATTTAATAGACTTCTTTCATAATTTGTTTTGGCAATACCTCCATTTAGGATGGGTACGTTTACACTAATACCAAATGACTTTCTAAAATTATCTTTGAATTGAGTGAAAAATTTATCAGGCTTTATATATTTATCTACCGATCCATTTGCAAATACCGGACTTTGAACATCATACAAAACACCGCCCCCAGCATCAGCTACTAAACCAGTTGACTGATAACCGGTAAATACTTTATTATAAATGGCGCGTTTATTAAAAGACAAATAATTTGAACTCAAACTTGCAAAAGCTCCTATTGTTGGATACATTGATGCTTTAGTTGCTTGATTGTTTTTTACAGCGGCTTTAATTTTATACTCGTTATATAATTGTTGAGGTTGATTTTTGATAGCTTCTGAATATACATATTCAGGAAGTAAATCAGTGATAGGTTGAACCGGAATGCTTTCTATAGGAGGAGTTTCAATTTCAAAAGCAGAAGCTGCATCTATATTCATTAAAGATTTTAAAGCTAAAACAGCTTGTAATGCATTTCCTTTTGCAGAAATATAATTCCCACTATCTGATGCCAATTGTGCTTCTAATTGAGTGGCATTTAAAGTTGGTAAAGAACCTGCTTCAACTAGTTTTTGGGTATTATTTAATTGAAATTGAGTTTGTTCAATTTGAACAATGGTGATTTTTTCTTGCTCCTTGGCTAGAAGAGCTTGTAAATAAGCATTGGCTGTTGCAAGCGCGATATCGCTTTTTATTTTATTTACATAAGCTTGAGAGGCTAAAAACTCCCATTGATTAGCTAAAATGCTATTTCTTTTACTGTAAAAATTAAAAATATCTGTGCTGGATTGTAATTGCATGCCGCTCGATAAATAATTTTCAGTAACCCTTGTAAATGTAGTAGGGTCTTGATTATTGCCTGAGTTAAACGCCCCACTCCCTCCAAAACTTAATGTTGGATAAAGAGAAGACTTTGACTGAGAAAAATTCAAAGCTGCATTTTTGGATTGGATTTCACTTTGGTTAACTGCTATATTATGAGCCAATGCATATTCAACGCAAGATTTCAAATTCCAGGTTTGTTGTGCTGATAATTTGAAGCTAATTATGAATAAAAGAAACAAGATTTTTAACTTCATATGGCAAAATTAGGCCTTAAAAGTTTTAGATTACTAATTAATATCTATGAAAAGTAAACCAAAAACATAGGAAAATTAAGGAAAATGCTCTAATCATTGTTGGAAAAAAAATCTATTGCCTGAAATCAATGAGTTTTAGACAAAAAACCTTAAGTTTGTTGTCTAGATTATTTAAAATTTATATAAATCATCAATTATGAAAAAAATCAGCATCTTATTTTTCGCGTTAGTATTGATTGCAGGATCAACTTTTGCTCAAGCAAAAAAATCATCTTGGACAGAAATGAATGAATTAAATCAAATAATGACTTCAACTTTTACTCCTGCAGCTGAAGGAAATTTAGCTCCGATTAAAGCTAAAGCTCAACAATTATATCTTGCCTCAAAAAACTTAGTTTCTTCTGAAATGCCTGTTGCATTTGATACAAAAGAAAACAAAGTTGCCGCACAAAAATTCATGGTAAAATGTAATGACATTTGGAATGCCATCGCAACTAAAAATAGCGATAAAAATATCACTATGATGATAGATGAGGCTCAAGCATTATACAATAAGATAACTCCAAAAAAATAGTTTAAATACATTTTCACATTTTAAGAAAAGCTGCCTAATTCATTAGGCGGCTTTTTTATTGTTATCAACACTACAAGAATAACTTTTTTTTTATCCTAAACTTACTACTAATACATTTGTCTTGTACTGGTTTCCAGAAATGGAATTAAAAGGGAAGACAGGTGAAAGTCCTGCACTATCCCCGTAGCTGTAAGCTCTATAAAATGTTCATTCTACAAGCCACTGTTTTAAATGGGAAGGCGATGAACAAAGAGCAAGTCAGAAGACCTGCCAATATAAATTATTCATCCACCAGCTTTCGGGAGAAAGGCTTGAGATGTAGAATGTACATTCATTTTATATTTCTATTCGTGTTATTATTTATTAACAGGAACCTTTTGTCCTAAGCACAAAAAAACAAAATGAAAAGACTTTTTTTTATTGCTATTGCTTTATTTATTGGAAGCAAATCTATAGCACAGGACTCAACAGTTAATTTAAATGAAGTGATTGTTACCGCTAATCGAATTGCTCAAAAACAATCTCAAACGGGTAAAACTATTTCAGTAATTGGAAAAGATATTTTAGAGAAAAGCAAAGCGCAGTCGGTAGCGCAGGTATTAAACGAACAGGTAGGCATAACTGTTAATGGCGCAGTGAATAATTTGGGTACCAATCAAGCTGTTTTTTTAAGAGGCGCAAACAGAGGAAGAGTATTGATACTTTTAGATGGCATTCCCATGGGCGATCCGTCAGATATAGATAACGTATACGATCTCAACTTTTTATCTGTTCAAGATGTTGAAAGAATAGAAATTGCTCGTGGAAATCAATCTACATTATATGGTAGCGATGCTATAGCAGGCGTAATCAACATTATAACCAATAAGAAAAACATTGCTAAACCATTTCAATTTCGCAGTACTTTAATTGGAGGTAATTATAATTCTTATAAAGGAAATATTCAATTTTTTGGCAGAAAAAACAAATTGAATTATCAAGCAGGTTATAGCAAGATAAAAACAAAAGGATTCTCCTCTGCTATTGATAGCTCTGGAAACAACAACTTCGATAGAGATGGATACAACGGATATGTCTTACATGCGAATTTAAATTATCAAATGACCCCCAGCCTTTCCTTTAAAGTATTTTCTCAATATAGTGGATACAAGACTGATTTAGACAAAGGTGCTTTTGCAGATGATCGCGACTATTTTATCGAAAACAAAAATATTAATGCCGGCGCTGGTTTTCATTTTCAAAATGATCGTGTATCGGTAACAGGTAATTATAATTATAGCGAATACAAAAGATTTACTTTAAATGATAGTGCAGACTTTTCAGATTATTTTAAACAAAATTATTTTAGTAAAAGTCAATATTTAGAACTGTACACTTCAGTAGTGCTTTCTAAAACATTAAAATTAGTACAAGGGGGAGATTTTAGATATGGAAGTTACAATAACAATTATTTATCTATATCAGAATTTGGTCCTTATAATTCAGTTTTTAAAGACACATCTGTAAGTCAATCTTCTATGTATGCTTCATTATTGTATGCCAGTAAAAATTCAAAATTAAATATAGAAATGGGTGGAAGACTAAATCTTCATAGTCAATATGGAACCAATTACACCAATACTTTTAGCGCAAGTTATAATCTAAATAAAACCTACCGTTTGTTAGGAAGTATATCAAGTGGATTTAAAGCGCCTTCATTATATCAATTATATGGCGAAGTAAGTAATAATGCATTAAAGCCGGAAAATAGCATCAATTATGAATTTGGTGCAGAACAACACAACGAAAAATTAACTCACCGGTTGATGTATTTCTACAGAGAAGTAAAGCAAGGAATTGATTTCGATAATATCAATTATGTATATTTTAATTTTCAAAAACAAATTGTAAGAGGTTTAGAATATGAAGCCTCGTATGCAATTTCACCTTCCTTAACTGCAACCGCCAATTATTGTTTTTTAAATGGGACCGACTTAACACAAAGCCGAATAAGTTTTGCTGATACAACTTATTCTTACCTGCTTAGAAGACCATCACACAGTGGCAATATTAGAATTAGCTATCAACATAAAGATAAATGGAGCCTTTCTATCAATGGAAAATTTGTAAGTGCCCGAAAGGATATTATGGGTTATCAAGAACCAGATTTATTATTGCACGGATATTGTTTGATAAATACTTATGGAGAATATAAACTTCATGAAAAAGCTCGATTGTTTTTTGATATACAGAACGTAACAAATACAAAATTCTATGACCTTAGAGGATATAACAGCATTCCATTTTTAATAAATGGCGGGATTATTATAAATTACTAAATGAGCGGGTTTCATGAAGATTTGATAGATAAGATATTAATTAGATTAGTTCAGATTATCTTTGTGAAATGTTTGAAATAGGTAAAATACTTGGAAAAGAAATCATAACAATATCTTTCACATTATTTGCTGTAATAGATATGTTGGGATCAATCCCTGTTCTAATTTCCTTAAGAGAAAAAATGGGTGGTCAAATTAAATCCACACAAGCCACAATTGCTTCAGGTGCTTTGATGATTTTATTTCTTTTTTTAGGAAAAGAATTTTTGAATGTTTTAGGTTTAGATGTAAAATCATTTGCAGTTGCAGGTAGTATTGTCATTTTCATTATCGGCTTAGAAATGGTTTTAGGATTAGAGTTTTTTAAAGCAGATAACAATCCTAAAAGTGGAAGTGTTGTACCCATTGCCTTTCCTTTAATAGCTGGGTCAGGAACATTAACCACTATTATGTCTTTAAAAGCAAATTATCAGGACATAAATATTTTAATCGGGATTTTTATCAACCTCGTTGTAATTTATATTGTATTAAAATCTTTGAAATGGATAGGTAATGCAATTGGTCCGAGTGGATTAATTGTATTAAGAAAATTCTTTGGTGTTATATTGTTGGCTATTGCCGTGAAAATATTTGGAACCAATATTCAGAATTTTGGGTTGTAATATCGGTATAAGGTTTAAGAGTTGAAAGGTTTAAGGTTTAAGGTTTAAGAGTTTCGAATCAAAAGATGTTTTAATTCTAAAAAATAATTTCACTTATTAAAGTGATAAAATAATCAACAATAATTCCTAGAAACTTTATACATCGAAAATTTATTCACCGGCCGCGTAGTACAATGGATAGTATGGGAGTTTCCGAAGCTCTAGATCCTAGTTCGATTCTAGGCGTGGCCACCCAGCGAGAATTTTGGTCAATCTGTGTAGGTTGACCATTTTTATTTTCTGCTGAAATGTACGACAGATAAGAGATTGCGGTGAATAGACTATTGACTCTTGGAGTTCGAACTGTGTTATTTTCCTTATTATACAAAATCCCATCGGGGTATATCAAATATTGCAAACGTTGCTTATCACTATAATCACTTGAAACCCACAACTGACTTGCTTTTTTAGAAATTGTAATTCCTTTTTTTACCGCTATTTCCAAGTTCGAACTCGATAGTTGACTTTTGCTTAATTCTTGCTCAATGGCTTTAATTTCCAACTCATATTTGCTCTTGTATTTGATGTATAAATCCTTTTCAATTTCATCTTCAACATAGCGCTCCTCTAATGATTTTATTTTACCTTTCAACAACGATATATTTTTTTTCGATTCTTCTTGCACCACTAATCTATCGGCTAATTTTTCTTTTACAAAAGTTAGTACAGTTTGCTCCAGTTTCTTTTCATCTTTTATTACTGGCTGGATATTATTTAACTCTTTTAAAAAAGCTTCGTGAACAATTTTTGCATTCTGATTAACGTTTGTTCCCTTGTCTCTTGTTTTATAATACCATTGACCTTTTTGAGTATAGCCAGTAAAAGGCGACAGTGATATTTCATCTCTTGCAAAACTCTTGAGTGGAAGTTCTTCTATTTTAAATTTTTTGGCAATTCCTTTATGTGGATTCTCCTCTATTATATTATTTGCTTTCTGAAACAACTCAACAGAAACCAGCGCAGGATGATGACCTTGAATACATTGCCCGGGTATTAAAGAATGGGTAACAAAACCGCAGTAGAAAGGATTGCTAATCATACGAACAAAACTTTTGTAATTGATAGCAGAACCCATTTTTATCATTTTCTCTACAATCTCCAGATTATTCAACTTCCCTTCGGCTTTCCATTTAAAACCGAGTTTCAATAATTTACCTTCATCATTAATTACATACTCGTGGTATTTTGCTTTTTCTTTACGCTTAAGGTTTGTATAACCAAAAGGACAGGCGCTCACCCAATATCCATTAAGCAGGTTTTCAATCATTCCTCTTGATGATTTTTCTTTTCGCAGTTCATTATCGTAATTTCCAAACGCATAGAAAATATTCTGTTGTAAACGACCAGCAGCTGAAGTAACATCTACCTCCTGAATCACACTAATTACTTTTACACCAATTTTTGCCAACTCTCTGGTTAAATCCATAGCATATTCACTTCGAGAAAATCGCTCGTAAGAAAACACAAGGATTGCAGAAATACTTTTATCTTTTTTTACAAAATCCAACATTCGCTTAAATTGTTTCCGCTCATCTGTTTTAGCCGACTCCACTCCTCCACCAAAATACTCCTTAATGATAAACCCTTTTTTAGCAGCATAAGCAGCAGCATCTTTTTTCTGCGTATCTAAACTGGTATTATCGAATTGTGAGGAATCAGACACCCTTGTGTAGGCAACAATAATATTACCAGTTCTCCATTTGAGTGCTTTGCTTTTTTTCCCCATTTGCTGTTGTAAATCAGCTGAGATTTCTTTTTCATTCTTCATTGTTCTTTAGTATTTCATTAATAATATAATTAGCAACAATATCAGCATAGATAAACAACTGTTCATCTTCTGATAAATTTAAACCCTGCTCTGTTTTTTTATTTTCTACTTCTTTTTTTAAATCATTGATTTTCTTTTTTTTGTTTGACATTATTAATCAGTTCAGCATATCGTCATCTCAAATGAAGGATATGTGGGTAATGATTAGCGCCGTCTCAAACGGAAGCATTATAACTAAGCCATGTAATTTTTTCTTGTATGTGTAAATGATAATGTTTTGCCATCACGGGTATGCATTTCTATTCCGGTGTAGTTATTCATTCCCAGTATATGCATTATCTCTTTTGCATCATCCCCATAGATAAAACCTGTTTTCGAAGATTCTATTTTTTTAATATTTTTTTCAGCATCAAATTGTATGGTAATACTGCTTAAGTTTTGTTGCCTTAAAGCTGTCAGTACTTGCATTTCTTGATCAGTTATAAGACCAGTCGATTGCAAAAACTTTGTCTTTTGTTCATCATCTAAAAATTTCTTTATAAAAGAAGTAAGCGGAATTTTTATATGCGGAATAGAAAGGTCCAGAACCTTGTCCGATTCAGAAACATTATTGGTTAATTGATAGGTTGTAAAGCTCTGGTCTTCGTAGATTATAATACCAACCTCATTATTGTTGTTAAAACATTTAAGTACCAGTTGATAGAAATAGGTAATTTCTTTTTTCAAAGACTCTATTCGTTTTTCGTCATTAAGTAATCTTTCGCTTTCTGTTAAGTAGTGAAGTTCATCAACAAAAAGCGGTCGTTGCTTTGAAACCTTTTTTAGAATTGCGATATTTTCTTTAAGCGTCTTTTTCCCAAGTCCATCTTCGTATGCTTTTATAAATAATTCATAATGTATTTTTTTCATCAATTTATGGGAGCAGCCAAAATTTCGCATTGATTCCAGCGTACATAACCACAGATATTCTATAAAAGACATGTTAGCCCATTTACCATTTTCTAATGTATCGAGTATCCCAGCCATTTTCCATGTGTGGAATATTTTGGAATCTATTCCGGTGTCTTTAATGCGGAAGACCTTTTCCAATAGTTTCCCTTGAGCTGTGGCTACTTCTAATGAAAGTGGCCCCGTTAATTTAGATAGATTAATTTTTTCCATAGAACAAATTTACTAAACTATTTTATATTTACAAATAAAATAACTATATTTATAGTAGTTTATAGTTTTTACATACAAAAAGATGGTGCTGTATTGCTTAAATAATCGTATGTATATAAGAGTAGTCGGGTGAAGACAGGTGTAGATAAGTTTTACGGTAATCGGCTGTATACAGAGGAGAAAACAACTATAAACCACAGAATACTATTGTAAACATTTAAATTTTAATACCATGGAATCTACAAAAGTTTTATCGTTACGAATCCCATACCCACAATATGAAAAAATCGTATTGGAGTGCGAAGCAAAGGGTATAACTGTTACTGAATTTCTCGAAAGAAAAATTGCTGCCGCTGGAGCAGTTAAAGAGTTTAAAGAGGAGATTGCTAACAAGATTGAGTCTGCGTATAAACATGTTGACTCTTTCCCAGAGATTGCAAAAAGAAGATTAGAAAAGTTGCTGGATTTTATTGGCAATTTTTAATAACGTAAAAATAATTTCGCCTAAGAGTTTCTTTTACTGCTCCAATAGAATTTAAAAGTTGATTTTACAATTTTCATCCCTACTATTTCGATGTCAAGGGCAGTTATTTATTTTTCTTATTTGCCTTATTTTTTTCTTACTCCCACACTGTCCCCAAAGCTTGCCGCTAACGGTTGAAGGATTTATGATGTTATATTATTGGGGGATTTTTCGGTTCTGTATGGTAACAGGTTCTGCCCCCAATAATATAATAGCATAAATCCTATGTTACCTGCCGTTTTTTTCTTCAAGTTCTAACAAATATTTTTTACGCCAAAGTCCGCCACCGTAACCAGTCAATTGTCCGTCAGAGCCAATTACTCTATGACACGGAATTAAAATAGATATTCTGTTCATTCCATTGGCATTGGCAACAGCTCTTACGCTTTCAGGACTTCCAATAGTTATGGCTTGCTCTTTATACGACTTTGTTTGTCCATAAGGAATGCGTTGCAATGCAGTCCAAACTTTATTTTGAAAGTCAGTACCTAGTGTATGCAAAGGAACAAAAAAATCTCTTCTCTTGCCGTTAAAATATTCTTGCAATTGAGTTTCTAATGTATCAAAATGTTTGTTGTTGCCTTGAATAATTGTTGCATTTAAAAGTTTGGCAATTGATTTTAATTCGGTTTCCAACATTTTTCTGTCCGTAAATTCTAATAAGCAAATTCCTTGATTAGTAGCACAAACAAGCATTGTACCTAATGGCGTTTCAATTCGTTTGAGGTCAATAATATTTTGTTGTTTTCCGTTCTTTGGGGAAACGCCAAAAATGTTTTTAAAACTGTCGCCAAAACCACTTAGCGATTCAAAACCTGTGTCAAAGGCAGTATGTGTAACACTTTCGCCATTTTGTATTTTTTTAAATGCAGTATTTATTCTAAACATTCTTTGATATGCTTGAAAGGTAATTCCGTGATTTTTTAAAAACCATCGTCTTATTTGACTTGGTTCTATTCCTTTTTGTTTAAGGTCGTAGTCCTTGAATTTCAAAGTCGGATTTTCTGAAAGTTCATCAATAATTTTCTGAAATTCAATTGGCGTATAGTTTAACGTTTTTAAAGGATTACAAACTTTACAAGCTCTATAACCTTTTAGAATGCACTCTTTTGAAGTTTTCAAAAATTCAACATTTTCCAATTTTGGTTTTCGTGCTGTACAAGATGGTCGGCAAAAAATGCCGGTGGTTTTAACAGCCGTAAAAAAAACACCTTCAAACGAAGTGTCTTTTTCAACAATTGCTTTGTACATTATTTCTTCTGTCAATTCCATTTATGCAATTTTTTGAATTTTAAATACATTGTCTTTTTTATTATTTGTTTTGCAAAGATACTTTTGGTTTGTGTTGGCATACAACCGAAAAAGTGACAAGTATTTTTTTCTGTAGGATGTCTTTAGAAGCACAAATGTTCAAATTTAGCACAATGTTCATTAGTATTCCAAATGTTCAATTTAGTACTGAAGCCCAGCTTTTGCAAAACCCCTGTTAGCGGTTCGTTGTTTTATCTTCGTTGTTTTTATATTCTAAAATGTCAGCAGGTTGGCATTCCAAGGCTTTACAAATAGATTCTAATGTGCTAAAACGAATCGCTTTTGCCTTTCCTGTCTTTAAGATAGAAAGGTTTGATAATGTCAAATCAACTCTTTCAGAAAGTTCATTGAGAGTGATTTTACGCTTTGCCATCATCACGTCTAAATTTACAATGATATTGGTCATTTACTTCGCCTATAATCTTTGGTGAGAAATATTTTTCAAGACTTAAAAATGCATTTTTTAAATTCATCTTTTAAATAGTTTGCTTTTTACAATTTTACCCTCTCTTTTTGCTCGATAATAAAATATGATTCCAATAAGCAACAAAAAAGATGCTGTAAAAATTGAACCTTCAATTCCAACTGCACCACCTGTTAATAGTTCAGGACCATTGAATTTTGATTGAATGATACTGCCCATATCATTTAGCCCTGTGAG
>CANGGD010000051.1 GCA_947453295.1 Chitinophagaceae bacterium
CCAATGCTTCATATTTTAAGAGAAGATTTATTGGAAGCTGCAATTAAAAAGCATAAAAATGTTGAGCTTATTCCTACCGTAAATATTGCAAAGGCCAATGAATTGGGCATTTTTTATTTTAAATCCTTGCAATTTTAATGTTATTGTGAAGGGGTAAAACAAATTGATTTTTTCTAAATTCATTGATTGGATTTATGTTTATGTGAATAAAAAATTTTTGTTTTAACATTTGAAACTTTTTTATAAATATTTTGTTTTCATACTTAATTGATTATTACTATAAAACAAATATTGTAAAGTAGTACTCAATATGACAATCCTATCTTATTTTTGCCAAAAATTACCCATAATTACTACTTATGACTTGGAAACATTTTTTCTCTTCTTCTATCGGTAAAAAATTATTGATGGCAATGACAGGAATCTTTTTGATTCTTTTTTTAATAGTTCATGCCGGTATAAATGCCTGTATTTTCCTAAATGATAACGGAGAAACTTTTAATCAAATGGCCCATTTTATGAGCCATAATTGGATTCTGCGCTTTTTAGAAGTTGGACTATTTGCAGGATTAATTTTACATATTTTTCAAGGACTTTCTTTATGGAGTCAAAATAATAAAGCTCGTCCTGTTCAATACCACTTCAGTCAACCATCAAAGAATAGTAAATGGTACAGCCGTTCTATGGGTATTTTAGGAACCTTGCTATTGTTGTTTTTAATCATGCATCTTTCTCATTTTTATGTTGGAACAAAAATGGAATTATATGGAGGCGTTCATCATGATGAAACTTTATTTGAAGAAATGAAAGAAGTGTTCAGTAATTTATGGATTGTGATATTATATGTAGTCGGCGTTATTGCTTTATTCTGGCATTTATACCATGGGTTTCAAAGTGCTTTTCAAACTCTAGGTATTAATCATAAAAGATATACTCCTCTAATAAAAATAATTGGAATTGGTTATGCTGTTATTATTTGTGTATTGTTTGCCTTGATGCCTATTTCAATGTATTTGGGTTGTATTAAGTAATTTATAAAAAATTTTAAACCAACTTATATTATGGTTTTAGACTCAAAGATTCCGCATGGGGAAATGGATAAAAAGTGGAGTGACTATAAAGGACATGTGCAATTAGTTAATCCAGCCAACAAAAGAAAATTAGAAGTAATTGTTGTTGGTACTGGTTTAGCAGGTGCTTCAGCTGCTGCCTCTCTAGGAGAATTAGGGTACAAAGTAAAAGCATTTTGTTTTCAAGATAGTCCACGCCGTGCTCATAGTATCGCCGCTCAAGGAGGTATTAATGCTGCTAAAAATTATCAAAATGATGGCGATTCAGTTTTTCGTTTATTTTATGATACTGTTAAAGGAGGTGATTACAGAGCAAGAGAAGCAAACGTTCATCGTTTAGCTGAGGTGAGCACTTCTATTATTGATCAATGCGTTGCCCAAGGTGTTCCATTTGCAAGAGAGTACGGAGGCTTATTAAGTAATCGTTCTTTTGGTGGAACTCAAGTTCAACGTACATTCTATGCTGCTGGTCAAACAGGACAACAATTATTGTTAGGCGCATATAGTGCTTTAGAAAGACAAGTTGCTTTAGGTAATGTAAAAATGTATTCTCGTCATGAAATGCTTGACGTGGTTAAAATAGATGGAAAGGCGAGAGGTATCATTGCTCGTAATTTGATAGATGGAACTACTGAAAGACATTTCGGCCACGCCGTATTGTTATGTACTGGTGGTTATGGAAATGTTTTTTACTTAAGTACAAACGCAATGGGAAGTAATGTTACTGCTGCATGGAAAGCACACAAACAAGGCGCTTTTTTCGGCAACCCATGCTTTACACAGATTCATCCTACATGTATACCCGTTAGTGGAGATCATCAAAGTAAATTAACCCTCATGAGTGAGAGTTTAAGAAATGATGGAAGAATTTGGGTGCCTAAACAAAAAGGAGATAATCGAAAACCTCAAGATATTCCTGAAGAAGAAAGAGATTATTATTTAGAAAGAAGATACCCCGCTTTTGGAAATCTTGTTCCTAGAGACGTGGCTTCAAGAGCCGCAAAAGAAAGATGCGATGAAGGATACGGAGTAGGTACTACCAAAATGGCTGTGTATCTTGATTACAAAGATGCAATAGTTCGTTACGGAAAAATAGAAGCAGGAAAGACAGGACTAGAAAACGCTGATCATGCTGCAATTGTAGCTTTGGGTAAAGCGGTAGTTCAAGAAAAGTATGGCAATCTTTTTGAAATGTATGAAAAAATTACCGGTGAAAATCCTTACGAAACACCAATGAGAATTTATCCGGCTGTACATTATACAATGGGCGGTTTATGGGTTGATTATGAATTGCAAACAACAGTAAAAGGATTATATGCTTTAGGGGAAGCAAATTTCAGTGATCATGGCGCTAATAGATTAGGTGCTTCTGCGTTAATGCAAGGTTTAGCTGATGGATATTTTGTTATTCCTTACACTTTAGGAAATTACCTAGCTGAAGAAATTAGAACCGCATCTATTTCAACAGATCATGAGGCTTTTGTATTAGCTGAAAAAGCTGTTAATGATCGTTTATCAACTTTGAAAAATATTAATGGTAAACAAACAGTTGAAAGCTTCCACAAAAGATTAGGTAAAATCATGTGGGACAAATGTGGTATGGCAAGAAACGAAGCCGGATTAAAAACTGCAATTGCTGAAATTCAAGCATTGAAAAAAGAATTCTGGAGCGATGTGAAAATACCTGGAGAAGTAAATGAGTTTAATACAGAACTTGATAAAGCTGGTAGGGTAGCAGATTTCATCGAATTAGGAGAGTTGATGTGTTTTGATGCATTAAACAGAAATGAAAGCTGTGGTGGACACTTTAGAGAAGAAAGTCAAACTGAAGATGGTGAAGCAAAAAGAGATGATCAAAATTATGCTTACGTTGCTGCATGGGAAAATAAAGGAGATAATGGCTGGGAATTGCATAAAGAATCTTTAAATTTTGAAATTGTAAAACCAACGCAAAGAAGTTATAAATAATGATTGAAAATGGATGTTTCGCAACATCCTTTAAATAAAAAATTATGGAACATTATCACATGAATTTGACCCTTAAAGTTTGGCGTCAAAAAAACAATAAATCAAAAGGTAAACTTGAAACTTATCAAGTGAGCAATATTTCATCCGAAATGAGTTTTTTGGAAATGATTGATGTTTTAAATGAACAATTAATTACTGAAGATAAAGATCCAATTGCTTTTGATCATGATTGTAGAGAAGGCATCTGCGGTATGTGCAGCATGTATATTAATGGTCAGGCTCATGGCCCTTGGCAACAAAATACAACCTGTCAGTTACACATGCGCGCTTTTAAAGATGGCGATACCATTGTTGTTGAACCATGGAGAAGTACAGCCTTTCCAGTGGTTAAAGATTTAGTGGTTGACCGTTCTTCTTTTGATCGTATTATTCAAGCTGGAGGTTTTATTAGTGTAAACACAGGTAATGCGGTAGATGCAAATGCTTTGCCGATTGATAAAAAAGATGCTGATGATGCTTTCATGGCCGCAGCTTGCATTGGATGTGGTGCTTGTGTAGCAACATGTAAAAATGGAAGCGCTATGCTTTTTGTTGGAGCAAAAGTTTCTCAATTAGCATTACTCCCTCAAGGTGAACCTGAAAGAGAATCAAGAGTTTTAAATATGGTAGCTCAAATGGATAAAGAAGGTTTTGGAAATTGTACCAATACTTATGCTTGTGAAGCAGAATGCCCTAAAGGAATTTCAGTTGCTAACATTGCTAGATTAAATAGCGAATTCTTAAAAGCGGGATTGTCAACCGAAGATTAATTTTATTTTAAAAAAAATATGCTGAGGTCATCTTAAAAAAGATGACCTTTTTATTTATCATAAATCATTTTGCCAACAATACTATTCCCTGCAAAATAAACCGCATTGCCATTTTTTGCTTTCCTACATACATGAAAACTTTGCTGACCAATGGATTCAAATGTTTGACCGTTATCTTTTGTAAAGTCTATTCCATTTAATCCGCATGCAATCCAGTTGTTATTTCCAAGATATTCTACACAACTTCTATATCCGTTGGGTGGAGTTGTAATCACTTGCCATGATTTACCACCATTTTTTGTAATAGCAATATTTTTTTCTTTCGATTCCTTTTGATTGAAATCACCGCCCACAATCATAAAACATTTCTTGTTTTTTATTGCAATTGAATTGGCGCCTGTACTTTCCTTGCCTTGAAGTATTGGGATTTTAATTTTATTTTTTGAACTAATTAAATGAGAACTTTTTCCACCGGAAACAAATATCCAGTCTTTTTTATTCAGCATTCTAATATTGGTTCCACTACTCGCAAAACAAGCTTCACCTTCGGCTGCAATCGGACTAGTATTGAAAGCAATCTTTTCAAAATGTTCACCAGCATCAGCAGTTTTTAAAATGTAAAAACGACTTTTCATCGGATCTCCAACTACCACACCATTGTTGTTATCAAAAAAATCCATTGCGTCTAAAAATATACCACTAGTAGTGTCTTTATAAACCAATTTCCAATTAATTCCTCCATCTGTTGTCTTTAATAGTATTCCTGGAGAATCAATACCCATAACAATAGCCGTATTTTTATCAAAGGCTTCAATATCTCTAAAATTTGTATTTTCAAAGCCTTTAATTTTTCTCCAAACCCAAGAAGCTCCGCCATCAATGGATTTCCCGAAAGCCCCACCACTTCCAGCAACCCAAACTATAGTATCATTTACCGCACTCAAGCCTCTAAATGAACTTTTTATTTCACTGACAGTAAGTTGAATTTGCTGGGCCTGATTAAATAAATGCGTAAAAAATAAAACAATGAATAAGATAATCGCTTTGTGTTTTGGATACATCATTTTCTTTACTTTTGAATAATTCTATAAATGCAATAATACTTAAAAATTTATGAGTGAAAAGGTATATACAATTTCAACAAATGCTATAGATTTTGAACAAATTAATGCATTTAATTTTAACAGCACCATTGAATTAGGAGAGGATGTAAAATCTTTAATAATCAATTGCAGAAAATATCTCGATAATAAGATCTCGAATAGTGATGAGCTCTTTTATGGCATTAATACAGGATTTGGTTTTTTACAAAATGTAAAAATTGAAAAAGATCAGCTCGAAACTTTACAAGAAAACCTCATTAAATCTCATGCTTGTGGTATGGGTGATTTAGTACCTGTTGAGATTGTAAAATGGATGCTACTACTAAAAATCAAGTCCTTAAGTTTTGGAAACTCTGGAGTCCAACTAATTACTGTTGAAAGACTCGTAGAGATGTACAATAAAAACATTTTGCCAGTTATTTATACACAAGGTTCTCTTGGTGCTTCAGGAGATTTAGCGCCCTTGAGTCATCTTTCTTTGCCTTTATTAGGCTTGGGAAATGTATATTTTAATGGAGATATAACTGATGCAGCATTAGTTCTAAAAAAACAAAATTGGGATCCAATCAAATTACAAAGTAAAGAAGGATTAGCATTGATTAATGGAACTCAATTTATGAGTGCTTACGGTACACATATTCTTATTGAATCTCAAAGATTATTAAAATGGGCTACTACTATTGCGGCTATTAGCTTTGACGCTTTTGATGGAGTAGATTTTCCCTTTAACGAAAATATTCATTTAGTTAGACCTCATGATGGTCAAATTCAAGTTGCAGCAACTTTAAGAAAATTGTTGAATGGTAGTGAAATTAAAGATCAAAAAAAATCTCAAGTTCAAGACCCGTATTCATTTAGGTGTATACCTCAAGTTCATGGTGCATCATGGGATGCATATAATTTTGTGAAATCAGTTTTTCTTAAAGAAATAAATTCAGTAACAGATAATCCCAACATCTTTTTTGATAAAGATTTAATTATTAGCGGAGGAAATTTTCACGGACAACCATTAGCGTTAGCGCTTGATTTTTTATCAATGGCAATGAGCGAAATTGCCAATATTAGTGAAAGAAGAACCTATCAATTAATCAGTGGATTAAGAGGGTTGCCACCTTTCTTAATTAAAAATTCTGGTTTGAATTCAGGCTTTATGATTCCTCAATATACAGCCGCAGGTATTGTTAGTGAAAATAAACAATTATGCACTCCAAGTAGTGTAGATTCAATTCCTTCAAGTATCAATCAAGAAGATCATGTAAGCATGGGTGCTAATGGAGCAGTAAAATGTAAAAGGATTATTGATAATGTAGAAAAAGTTTTAGCCATTGAATTATTAACTGCTATTCAAGCAATTGAATTTAGAAGGCCATTAAAATCTTCTGAACAATTAGAAAAAATAATTGTTTCCTTTAGGCAAGAAATTTCATTTAATGAATCAGACAGAATTCTTCATGATGACATGATGAAATCTGTTTCTTTTTTAAAAAATTATAAACTAAATTAAAATGTCGGCAAACAATTCAACCTACGATTTTCAAAAATATAAAACACCAATTGGAACTACGCTTAATTGTAAAGGATGGGTGCAGGAAGCTGCATTAAGAATGTTGCTGAATAATTTAGATCCTAATGTAGCCGAAAGACCAGAAGAATTGATTGTGTATGGTGGCAGGGGAAAAGCTGCTAGAAATATAGAATCCTTAGATCTCATAATCAAAGCATTGAAAGATTTAGAAAATGATGAAACATTAATGATTCAAAGTGGAAAGCCAGTTGCCATTCTAAAGTCACATAAAGATGCACCCCGCGTTTTAATAAGCAATTCACAATTAGTTCCCAACTGGGCTAATTGGAAACATTTTGATGAGCTAGAAAAAAAAGGGTTAATGATGTATGGCCAAATGACTGCAGGAAGTTGGATTTACATAGGAAGTCAAGGTATTGTTCAAGGTACTTACGAAACTTATGGGTCTTTGGCAACTAAACATTTTGGTGGCACGCTAAAAGGAACGCTAAATGTAACAGCAGGTTTAGGCGGAATGGGTGGAGCGCAACCCTTGGCAATTACAATGAATGAAGGGGTTGCTTTAATTGCAGAAGTGGAAGAATGGCGTATTGATAAAAGATTAGAGACAAAATATCTAGATGAAAAATTCACCAATATTGATGAAGCCATCGATAAAGCGCTACAATACAAAAAAGAAAGAAAAGCAATTAGTATTGGTGTATTGTGCAATGCTATTCAATTATTAGAAAGATTAATTGAAAGAAATGTGGTGCCGGATTCACTAACCGATCAAACAAGCGCTCACGACCCTTTGATTGGTTATATTCCTAATAATTTATCAAATGAAGAAGCTAATTCTCTTAGGACAAATAATCCGGAGAAATACATAGACTTGAGTTATAAAAGTATGAAGGCTCATGTTGAATTAATGCTGACACTACAAAAAATGGGAGCTATTACATTTGATTATGGGAATAATATCAGAGCTCGGGCAAAGGAATATGGATTAGAAAATGCTTTTGACTTTCCTGGGTTTGTACCTGCTTATATCAGACCATTATTTTGTGAAGGAAAAGGTCCGTTTAGATGGGCCGCATTAAGTGGAGATCCTGAAGACATAAAAATTACGGATGAGTTAATGATCAATTTATTTCCCGAAAATAAAGGGATGATTAGATGGATAAAAATGGCTCAAGAAAAAATCGCCTTTCAAGGATTACCGGCAAGAATTTGTTGGATTGGTCAGGGCGAAAGAGAAAAAGCAGGACTAGCATTTAATGAATTAGTAAAATCTGGTAAACTAAAAGCTCCAATTGTAATTGGTCGTGATCATTTGGATACCGGTTCTGTGGCAAGCCCTAACAGAGAAACAGAAGCTATGTTAGATGGTAGTGATGCTGTAGCTGATTGGCCTATATTAAATGCATTAATCAACACCGCTGGTGGTGCTAGTTGGGTTTCTCTTCATCATGGAGGTGGTGTTGGAATGGGTTACAGTATTCATTCAGGAATGGTGATCGTTGCAGATGGAACAGAAGATGCAGCTGCAAGATTAAGTAGAGTGTTACGAAACGACCCAGGAATGGGAGTAATTCGTCACGCTGATGCTGGATATGAATTAGCTATTAAGACTTCTAAAAACAACAATCTCGACATTCAGTCAAGATTGTTGTAAGTGTATTAATTTTTGTCGTCTTCAAATCCTTTTGTTTTTTTAATATACAAGATTTCATCATTCATTTCACCTCGTTTGTTTTCATAAAAAATAATGAATGATTCTCTATTTCTGATGAAAGTAATTGAGTAGCCTACAACTTTCTTGCTTGTTAATTTTGTAAGTGAATCACAAGTGTGCTTAAAACTCTGCGAATAAAGAACGTTGGTGATTAAAAGGATTAATATCGTAATTATTCTTTTCATTTTGCTGTTCATTTTCACATTTACCTTCAAAATTATTTAAGCAAACAAAAATTGATGATGTGACATATCTAAAAATGTGTTCCAACACCAATATTTAAATCAATGACACCCATATTTTGGCGTACAGAACTATTATCTGAGAATGTCCATTTAGGTCTCATGTATCCATAATCAAGATTTGTAAATAGTGTGAATTTATTTGTGATTTTATATTTCAAGTCACTACCTAATTGCCAAGCGAATGCATCAGTCCATTTTTCTTGAGAAACTATAGATTCATTGGTTCCGGCAATATCAACTTTTATCACAGGAAAATTCACATGTGAAACGCCACCCATTGCTTTTAATCCAAAACTTAATTTATCGTTGATTGGTAAAATAACTGTTGGACCCAAAACAATTCCAACATATTGCCAATGGTCTACATTTACAGAAACTGAAGTGGTTGTTGTTCTGCTCACAAATTTATCAATTGCTGCTTGATCTAATTTATAACGAGAATAATAAATGGTAGATGCTAGTCCAAAGTTTTTTTGAATATCATAGCTACTATTCAAATTTAAATTATATCCTACTCTTGCTAGTCCAGCATCAGAAACGTTTTCAAAATCAGTATTTCCAAATCGACCAATTGGAAATGCAGGGCCAGCTGATAGTCCTATAAAGAATTTTCCGGTTGAACTTGATGACGGCTTAGATGTTTCTTGAGCTTTACCCATTAATATCAATAATGACATAAATGAGGTGATGATTATTTTTTTCATAATCTTATGTTTTATTTTGGTTGTTAATAATGGTATGAAATTAATATTTCAAATTGCCTAAATAAATGACATCTAGATTTTATTAAATGACTTTTGTCATTTTCGATAATTTATACGGAAAATAAAATCAAAAAAAAACGCCCTTAAAAAGTGCGTTTATAAAAAACATTTTAAAATAATTTATTGCAGTTGTGCTAACCAAAGTGAAGCATTCATAAATAATGCTTGATGGGTATAAAGACTCCAGCTAACGTATAATGTGTTATTAGGTGCACCTGTGCCATCATCCATAGGAGAACTATCAGTTACACAATAAACACGACCAGTTCCATATGTTGAAGAAGCGCACATTACTTTTGTAGTGCTCGTTTGAGAAGTAGAATTTTGCCAAATTAATCCTTGAACAGATGCATTCGCTGTTTTGTTTAATGATAATGTAGCTCCGTTATGAAAATCAAGATTTGTTACGTTCCCCTCTGAACCATGAAGGATTTTATTAGTAGAGCTATTGCTTAAAACATTTGTGCTTAATTGAGTGATGTCTGTTAATTCAACTGCAAACCCAAATGGATTCGCTTTAAGTCCATTATTAGCCATTAAATCATTCCATATTGCAGGCGAATCATAGCCATCATTATTTCTATCAGAATTATTATGATCAGCAATCATAAATAGTCCACCACCATTTTGAACAAATTTAATGATAGCCTGCATTTCAGATAAAGTAAATTTGATATTTGGTTCATCTACAACGAAAACATTGTAATTCATCAAATCTTGAGGATTAGTTGTTACTCCGTAAGTAATCAACCCATTCGAAGGAAGCGTTTCTACAATATGACCTTTTTTTGCTAGTGCAATTCCCCAACTAGACAAAGCTCCTGTCCAATAAGTAGCAGCTGTAGTGGAAGTTACAGTTGATTGTAATGGAGTTGGAATTCTTTGAGGAGTTGAATTATCTTCATCAATTACCCAATCTGCATTACCTGCTGTTTCACCTTGTGAGGCATCAAAAAGAAATTTCTTGGAAACAACCAAGCTGTTTGAATTACCTTTTAAATTATCTAATCCAATACTGTTTTCAGCAGTTGAATTTAATAATTGATTTTGTGCATTCTTGTTGCATGAGACAATAAGAAAAATTAATGCAAGAGAGAATAGATTAATTATTTTCATAAATTTTTTAATTAAGAGAATTAAAAGTATTAATAAAATAATAAAGTATTCATCTTTCGTAAGTTTATTTTTATTTTGCTTAAAATTTAACAAAATTGATAAAGATAAACGATATAAAAAAAAATGTATTTGATAATATAGTTATTGAAATAGGCGAGCTCGAAATCATTAAGAGAGAGAAAATTGTAATTGTAGGCGAAACAGGTTCAGGTAAAACTACTTTTCTAAAATTATTAGGGGGCTTAGATTATTTAGATGAAGGATCTATATTTTTTAACAAAGAAAAATTAAAGGGTTCTAATGAAACATTAATTCCTGGTCATCCATCTATTGCTTATTTGAGTCAATATTTTGAATTATTCAATAATTATTTTGTAAATGAAATCCTCAGTTATAAAAATGAATATAGTACTGAGGAATCTGTTGAATTGTTTAAGATTTGCAAAATAGATCATTTACTAAAACGGAAATCAAATGAATTGTCGGGTGGAGAAAAACAAAGGGTTGCATTAGCCAGACAATTACTTTTAAAACCCGATTTGTTATTGCTAGATGAGCCTTTCTCAAATTTGGACAATATTCATAAGCGTTTATTGAAAGAAGTAATTGAAAATATTTATGAAAAGCTTGAATTAACGATTGTTTTAGTAACACATGATGTAAAGGACGCTTTATCTTGGCCAGATCGAATATTTGTTTTTAAACAAGGCAAAATTGTACAATCTGGAACTCCATTTCAAATATACCATGAGCCAATTAACGAGTATTGCGCTGGATTATTAGGAGATTATGATACATTAAATCATATCGAAAATATGGCAATGAATATTGTTGCCTTAGAAAATTATGACCAACATAAAAAGTTATTTGTCAGACCAGAATATTTCAAAATTAATAGTTCTAACAATCCTGCTGTATTTGGCGTTATTGAAAGGATTTTATTTTATGGAAATTACAATTTATTGTTTGTCAATATAAACGGTCAACAATTAAAAGTCCAATCGTTTGATACTTCCCTTGAAATAGGCGAAAAAATTATGCTTTGTTTAAACAAGGAAACCCCTTGGTTTATTTAATATTAATGGATACTTACAATCTGAAAATTAATTTAGTAAGTAGTATTACTTAGTATTATATAGTTTATTTACCTGAAATACTACACTTTATATTTTTAACAAAATATTCTTTTCATAATTACGATTATAATAACAAAGAGCTAAATAATCAGTTTGTTTTTAATCCATCTATGAAAAAATCCAATCCAATCCAATTGAATCCAATGAGAAACCAAAGACTTCTGAAGCCAATTTTTTAAATCTATTCAATCCAAATGAAGTCATTAACAACCCCGGAATTCCGGGGTTGTTTTTTTTGTTCATCATCATCATTGATTCGCATCATAAATACCTATCATTTTAATATTCAATTTCATTGAGAGTTTTACGAGTTTAATTTTTTATTAATGATAAATAGTCGCCCTATATCTTTTTTATTTTATTTTCTAATTGCTCAATGTTTTTGTGTTAACAATGTAATGTCCCAAAAATTTACTTATAAAGCATATTCTTATAATAGGGATTCTGCAAATTATTTTACAGAATTAATTTATCAATTAACTGAATATCAAAATAATTATCAGATCATCAAAAAAAATGGAGGTTTTATAAAAATTGTGTATTCCAATACACATTTAAAAGTTGGAGATACTTCGGCAAAAATAATTGAGTATAAAAAGTATTTTTTGCAAACAAGAGACTTAATTAATCACAATCAAGATAATGTATATGATTCAGCTTTGTTTTATGCAATACAATCATTTCAAAAAAGAACAGGTTTAAAGCAAGACGGATTAATTTCTAAAATTTTAATAAAAAAAATGAATGTTTCTATTGATGAAAGATTGAATGATATAGAATGGAACATTTCTAAATTAAAATTATACGCCAATAAAGCTGGAAAAGACTTTGTTATTATTAATATTCCAACTTTTTCATTGTATGCAATTGAAAATGATAAACTTCAATTCACAATGAAAGTTATTGTTGGAAAGAAAAATAAACAAACTAAAATCTTTAATTCAGAGATACTAAAAGTCGTATTCTGTCCATATTGGAATATTCCTAATGATATCTATTATAATGAGATTTTGCCTATTGTAAAAAGAAATTCCAAATACTTAAATCTACATCATATTGATTTTGTTAATGGACTTTACCGTCAGCGGCCAGGAAATGATAATCC
>CANGGD010000052.1 GCA_947453295.1 Chitinophagaceae bacterium
CAAATGGAATCTTAAAATGGATTAAGAAAACACTTGGAAGTATCGAATCAAGTCCTTGTTTGAATGATAAACATGGAGTTGCCTATTATTCAAATTTTTTAACTCGAAATAATAAATAACTTCTAATATTCCTGCAGTTGAGAAATTGACCAACTGTCCGCCCGGAAATGAAAATAAAAGAGCTTTATGTTTTTGAAGGAATGGGTAAAAAGAAAGCTACAGAAGTTTTTCTAAAATTTCTCTACCTTAGCGTTAGTTCTTGAACATTCAGTAAGCCATTCCGTAGATAAAGTGAAGGTTTTTCCGATAATTTTCACCGGGAGAGTAGCTATTTATTGAAAGTTAGTAGTATCAACATATTGAGCGGTAGGGGACTACTCCTAACGCGGTCACATTGAACAGGAAAGGGTTTCAAGCGATTGAAGCCCTTTTCTATGTATTTTATTCTTTCTTATTGCTAACAATCCTTCTATTTTGTTGCATGATCTCCACCGCCGGTCACAGACCGGCGCCAAAAAGACAACTATTCGCTCGCAAATATTTTTTATTTTTATAGCTCAACAGATTCCATCTTTATAGCATGAAGAGAAAAAATTGTTTTTCATTAGGTATATTTTATTTTGGTTTTGTAATCTTCTGCAATAAAATCACTGTTGCTCAAACTAATATTTTTAATCTTCCGCAAAATATTGAACAGCCTTCTTGGTATAAAAATTCAGACTGGAAAAATCCAAATGTTTTCATAATTGATTCCTTAATTAATATTTACAAGCATGCTGAAGGATCAAAAAAAATAAAAGAAGAAAATTCGGATTATGAGGAAGAAGCAGACTTTGAAGAGGATCCATATATTACTGCGTATATACGATGGCGCAAAAATTTGTTGCCTTTTATTACTAAAGAAGGTTTTATTATAATTGATACTAATTATTATTTTAATAAGTTTCAGCATCAAAAAATATTATCTACAAATAATTTAGGAAACTGGACGCCTATTGGTCCAACAGATACATATCGAAGCGGAGTGGGGGATAAAACAAATACTCAATCTAATATCACAGCTTTTGCAATTTCGGCCAGCAATCCAAGTATCGTTTTTGCAGGCGCAGAAACGGGTGCATTGTTTAAATCATCCAACAAAGGCATAAGCTGGACTTGTATCAACAATGACATCGCAACTACATCTACAATTTCAGCAATTGGTGTCGATCCCACAAATGCCAATAAAATTCTTTTTTTTAATAATGATGGATTGTTTTTGTCAATCAATGGTGGCGTTAGTTTCTCAAGATTAAATTCTTATTCTTTTGGAGAAATTAATAGAATCGTCATTAATCAATCCAATGGCAGATTTGTTGTGGCTTCTGTTAATGGGGTGTATTTTAGTAATGATAACGGTAACACATGGCTGCTTTCTTCTGGAACAAATTCCGCAGGCAATCTGTTTGATTTAGTTCAAAAGCCTGGGAACACAAATATTTTATTTGCAATAGGTGCGCAGGTAAATACTAACAACTTATTATTGTATACTTCTATTGATGGCGGATTGAATTTTTCTAGCACTAATTTACTGAATGGTACTTCTAATATAATCTGTGATGGAGCCAGGTTAGCTGTTACACCAGCTAATGCTAATTACATTTATTGTGTTGCGCTGCAAAGCAATGCCGGTCCGATTATTTTAAAAAGCATCAATGGCGGTAATACCTTTACTGTTACTGCTGTTTCTACTACACAAAGTTTTGGCGGTGATAATACTTCCACGGGTTTAGGAATGAGCAGTGGACAGGGGTATTATGATTTAGATATTGCCGCTTCTCCATTAAATGCCAACCATATTATTGTTGGCACAACTTCCACATATAAATCTACTGATGGTGGCGTAAATTTTTCTCCCATTGGCGGATATGTTGGAAGTTTCGATTATAAAATTCATCCAGATCTGCAAATGATTCAAACAAATGGATCGGATACTTACCTTGCTTCGGATGGAGGCGTTGTGTATTCAAATGATTTTTTTTCAAGCAATGCTACTGTAATAAATAACGGACTTACTGCTTCTTTTTTCTGGGGTTTTGGACAAGGATGGGATCAGGATATTGTTGTTGGAGGCAGGTATCATAATGGTGATGCGGTATTGAATTCAGAATACGGAACAGGGAATTCGATTTATCTTGGCGGAGGCGAAGATGCAACAGGACATGTTTTTCACGGTAAAGAGAACGAAATTGGTTTTAGAGATTTGGGATCTTTTGTTGTGCCACCTTCTTTGTTTGGAAATATTTCTTCTTCAGAATTTACAAATACAAAATGGCCACAAGATGATTATTATGGATACTTTGCCAGTAAGTTAATGATTGATCCAAGGTACTCATTCATTTATTATTTGGGAGAAGGCAACACGCTTTGGAAATCTTTTAATAGTGGAGCAGCCTATTCATCACTTAAAGATTTTGGCAGTAAAGTTTGGAGGTTCGATATTTCCAGAAGCAATCCTAATGTAATCTATGTTTGTACGGAGGGAAATGGATTGCAAAAAACAATTGATGGCGGGAAAACTTGGACTGCAGTATCATTGCCTGCAGGCGTAACCTATGAATATTATCAAAGTGATATTGCCATTAGTTTTACTAATTCTGATGAAGTGATTTTTTGCATGAAATCGGGCGCCGCTGCTAATAAAGTATTTAAATCCACAGATGGGGGAGCACGCTGGACAAATATTACGGGATCAGCTTTATTTAATAAAGAGGTTTCATATATTCTTTATCATGGAAATAACGGTTCAATGTATGCGATAACACAGTCGGTTCCATGTGAAATATTTTTTAAAGACAATAGCATGTCAGATTGGACATTGTTTACGAATGGCCTACCAAAAAATATTCAAATTTGGGGTGGATGCGGAATGTTTTTTAGGGATAATAAATTAAGAATTGCAACTACTAGAGGGATTTGGGAGTCAAAATTAATTAGTGATGTTATTCCTGTTGCCCAGCCAATGGCTGATAAAAGATATGTTAACTGTAGTTCTGATACAGTTCAATTTACCGATTATTCAATTCTTAATTATAATGGTGCTAATTGGCACTGGAGTTTTCCGGGATCTAGTTATGTAAGTAATCCTGATGTTAGAAATCCTAAAGTAGTATTTGCAAATCCTGGTAATTACAATGTGAGTCTCTTAGTTACTGATTCGTTAGAAAACACCAATTACAAAACTATCAGCAATATGATTTCATTTATTAATGATAATTGTAAAGCGGATTCTGTTGCAGGAAAAAGTTTAATTTTTAAAGGAACCAATACTCCGGTTTCTTTAGGTAAAGCCCCCATTAATAGCAATAGTTTTTCTTTAAGTTGTTGGATAAAACCAAACGGTAAACAAAATTCATTTGCTCAACTTATTGCACATGATCCGTATCCTGGAAGTAGTTATGGATTTGGTTTGGGTTTTTCTTTTTTAGGATACACTCCCAATTTGAATTTATGTTATACCGATAATATAGTAGGGTATAGCAATTCAAGTAGTCTAATTGCTGATAGCCTTAAATGGAATTTCGTTGTGCTTACTTATTCTCCATCAGGTGTGTATATTTATTTAAATGGAGTAAAACAGTTAGTAAGAAATGGCGCTATGCCTGCAATTGATTTATCGCAAACTCCTTTTTATATCAATCGGGATATTCATAATCAAGGTGGATATTATAATGGGGAGATTGATGAAATTAAAATTTACAATTACACATTAACAGAAACAGAGGTAAGAGAAAAAATGCACTTAATACCCACTAATCCAATTCTCGAAAACGGATTGATTAAGTATTGTCAATTTAATTACATTGACTCAACAAGTCTTACTGCTTATGAATTAATAAATAAAATAAGGCTTTCATTACCTGACACTTCTTATATCAACAAACAAAGCGAAGTGCCTGTTGGTCCTGGAAAAGTATTTACTTTATCAAATATCAATTCAGGTGGCATGAAAGATTTTACTGGTTTAGGGTTGAAATTATTTTTCAAGCCTTTTACTACCGGTATTACTTATCCTAATGGAAATCTTGTTGGATTTAGATTAAGTATTCCTCCATATACCAAACCAGACAACGGGACATTGGAGCCAGATAGCAGTTGGTTTATCATTGATAACTATGGAACAAATAAAACATTTTCCAATTTAGATAGTATTCGTTTTGAAGAACTAGATGTTACACCAGGTTCCTACTCAAGAGGAAACTTTAAATTATTTAAACGACTATCTAATGCAGATAAAAACTCATGGGGCATTGAATTAGATTCTTCAGATGTTTATTTATATAATCCTATAACAAAAAAGAGCAGTATTACTTATAGCGTAAACAACAATATTAATTCGCTTGGGCAATTTACCTTGGTATGTAATGTAATTTCAAATTACATATTTAATGGAAATGGAAATTGGAGTGATGCATCAAATTGGAATAACAATATAATACCACCTAGCGTAATTGATAAGGGGCAGATCATTATTGATCCAATTATCGGTGGTGAATGTATTCTAAATACACAGCAAACAATCAACCAAGGTGGCAGTTTAAAAGTTATGCCGGGTAAAAAATTCAGAGTGCCCCAAAATCTATTAATATTATAGTTTGTAAATTATTTTTCAATTAAAAATTTACTCGAAGTCAATCTTTTTCCAGTGTTATCTAATAGATTAATAAAATATACACCATTGCCCATTTTGCGTAGGTCTACATTCATGGCATCAAAATGATTGTTATTCATTGTATAATTTTCTGCATATACTTTTGAGCCTTTTGCATCATAAATTATAAGTGTTCTTGATGTTACAGTATTGTTATTGTCATTATACGTAACACTAAACAATCCTTTGTTGGGATTAGGATAAATAAACAATCCTTCTATCAATAATTTAGCTGCTGATGAAAGGGTGTCTCCACACTGATTGGAAATCTTTACTCTGTATTGATAATTATTAGAAGATAATGGGGCGTTGTTGATTTTTAAAGTTGAAGCATTTTCTCCTGTTAAATTACTAAAATCAACACCATTGTTTGTACTTTTTTGCCATTGATAAGTTAGATTAGGAGAGGAGCTTGAAACACTGAAGCTTGCAACGTCACCACTATGTAAAATATAATCTACTGGCTGAGTACTAATTGATGGTGCATTTCCTGGCTTAATGACAAAAGGAATAATTGTAGTTTTTGTAGTAGTGCCTGCAGTACCCGTTACAGTTATAGAATAAGTTCCGGCAGATAATATATCTGCATTGTTCAAAATAACAGTTGTGGTGCTGCCTGGTGTTAAATTGTTTGATCCAAAACTAACTGTTGTTCCTGAGGGATTGCCACTTGCACTCAAATTAATTGGTGTTGAGAATCCGCCAATGGCAGTGCTGGTAAGGCTAGCTGTTACACTATTATTTGCACCACATAAACTATTGGCTCCGCTTGAATTAGAAAAATTAAAGGTTATATTGCTCGAAGGCACAATACTGAAGTTGGCATTAGAGATGTCAAAATAAATATTTCCAACTGCTTCAATTCTAATGCGGGCAGTTGAGGTTGTGATATTGGGAGTTGTAATTATTTCGCTGCCATCATTTGGGGTAGAAGCGATTAACTCAGTGGGGTAGGTTTGTCCGCCATCTGTAGAAAGGGTGATTCTTACATTGGCAGTGCTGATGGGGGCTACACTTGTTCCGGCTACATTCCAGGTAACTGTTTGAGTTGCATTTCCAGCCCAGCTTTCTCCACCATTAGGTACAGTTACTGCAAAAGGTCCTGTGCCTGTAATTGCATTTACTTGAAATACTCCTGTAAATCCAGATTGACATCCATTTCCTCCGGATACCACACCACCACCACCTGATCGATTGTCTCTTACCGTTAGTCTGAATTTCATTGTTCTGGCTACAGTTGGTAAGGTTTCTCCTTTTTGTCCATCCATTGTAGCTGTAGGAGTTGCAGGTAAATAATTGGCAACTATATAAGACATATCTGGAAAAGTTCTGCTTCCTGTTGTTTTTGGGATACGAGATTTAAATAAAGGAGCAGTGGCACTTGTGGCCCCATTGTTCCAAGCACCTGCAGTTCCAAGGTCCCATTCTTCCCAACAATAAGTTAATGCATCACTATTAACATCAGTGGCTGAACCCGTAAGGGTAAAAGGAGTTTTTAATGGAATATTTGCAGCGCTATTATTCATTGCTGTTATTTGCGGTAAAGCATTTCCAGTTGCAATCGCAACTTTACATGTTCCGCCAGATTCCAAATAATTACTGATTTCATCAAAGCTTATAGCATGAAAAAACGGGTCGCTATGTAGTTGAATGTCATCCGTAGTACATATTCCTGCATATGCCATTATAGTAGTGCCACTTCCTACTTCATAAGCAGTTCCTGCATTTCTATTTCCACCTCCACAATTACTTGATGTACTATTGAAACTATGATTGCCAGAAAATTGATGTCCAATTTCATGCGCTACATAATCAATATCATATGCATCTCCAACAGGGTTGGGGCTACCAGTAATACCACTGGCTTTACTGCCATTGGAACATACTACTCCTAAACTTGCCAATCCGCCGCCTCCCGTACTAAAAGTATGGCCTATATCAAAATTTGCAGATCCAATTCTATTGGTGATTTGTGTTTGACTTTCATTTATTAAAGTGCCGCCATTGTTGTTACCTGTAAATGGATCAGTAGCAGCATTTAAAAATTCAATTAAATTATTATTCGCTACTAAAATTAGTCTAACAGCTACTTCTGATTCATATACACCATCCACTCTGTTAACAGATGTTACAATGGCAGAATGAAGTAAAGAAGCAGTAGTGCCACCTACCGCTACAGCATACTCGCCAGTACAGGCAACCGCTATTCTATATGTATACAAAGAAGTGCCCCTGCATGGGCCAGTTGCATTTGGTCTTTCAGTTATAGCAGCACTTGAATTATCTACATGACAAACAAAATTAGATTCGTGAATATTATCTCTGCTGTAATAACTGATATATTCTTTTATAGTACCCCTTGCATAGGGATCGATATAAACATTGCCATTTATAGAAATGATTTGTGCATGAAATCCGAAATCGGTTATATCAAATCGAATGGTTGCATAAGGATCATCTATACCTTGACCAGCAAAAGTTTTTATTTCTGGAAATTTTTCTGAAAGTCCTTTTTCTTGAATACTGCTTTCCCAAACGTGAAATTTAGCAAATGAACCATTTGGCATTGGTAAACTTAGAATGGGACTAGCATTTCTGTCAGTCATGACTTCGTTTTCAGAAGGCAAGGCCCAACAAAATTCTTTTAGTTTTTTAATATCTGCATTGATTACTAAATACTTTTGAGGTTTTATTTTTCTGATAAGTCCTTGTTGGTCTATTTTATTTTCTTCAATTTTTGTAAAATAATTCTCTTGTGCAGTTGTATTTATTGTTGAAGCTATCATCAATAAAACCAAAAAGAATTGTAAGGACTTTTTCATGTTTGAATATTTTTATTTTTTTAAAATAAGTAAAACAAATATAATGCTTTTTAAAAAGCAATAGGCTTCGTGGAAAATAATAGAAAATAAAAAAGGCTGTCTATTTAGACAGCCTTTCAAAAAGAAAAATTCTAATTTTTATGCAACTGCTTTATTCACTAAACTAGCAGCTTCACTTAATAAGATAGCACTTTGAACTTTTAATCCACTTTCGTCAATTAATTTCTTTGCAACATCAGCGTTAGTTCCTTGTAAACGAACAATGATTGGGATTTCTATATTCCCTATGCTTTTGTATGCATCAATAACACCTTGAGCTACACGATCACAACGAACGATTCCTCCAAAAATATTGATTAAGATTGCTTTTACTTTAGGGTCTTTCATGATGATTCTAAAACCAGCTTCTACAGTTTGTGCATTAGCGGTACCTCCCACATCCAAAAAGTTTGCAGGTTCACCACCACTTAATTTAATCATATCCATTGTAGCCATTGCTAATCCAGCTCCATTAACCATACAACCAACGTTTCCATCTAATTTCACAAAATTCAAATTGAATTTACCCGCTTCTACTTCAGTAGGATCTTCTTCAGTTAAGTCTCTTAAAGCAGCTACATCAGCATGACGCATTAAGGCGTTGTCATCAATATTCATTTTGCAATCAACAGCAATAATTTTTTCGTCACTTGTTTTAAATAATGGATTGATTTCCAACATTCCACAATCTAAATCTAAATAAGCGTTGTATAAATTCGTTACAAACTTTACACAGTTCTTAAATGCTTCCCCACTTAAACCTAAATTGAAAGCAATTTTTCTTGCTTGAAAACCTTGTAATCTTCCACCAGGGTGAATGTATTCTTTAAATATTTTTTCTGGAGTATCATGAGCTACATCTTCAATGTTCATTCCACCCTCAGTACTATACATCACTACATTCATGCAACTACTTCTGTCCATTAAAATGGACAAATAAAATTCTTTTACTGGATTTGGTCCATCATAATAAACATCTTGAGCAACCAACACTTTATTAACTAATTTACCCTCTGGTCCGGTTTGTATGGTTACCAATGTACCACCTAAAATATTATCAGCGATTTTAACTACATCTTCCATGCTTTTTCCAACGGCAACACCTCTTTGATCTTTTCCGATAATGCTTCCTTTACCTCTTCCGCCAGCATGAATCTGAGCTTTAACTACTGCAAATTTGCTTCCAAATTGAGTGTGAATTTGACGATACGCTTCCTCAGCTTCATTGGCAGATGAACAGGCAATTCCTTCTTGAACAGGCACTCCAAATTTCTTTAATAATTCCTTAGCTTGATATTCATGTAAATTCATGTTGTAAAAATTTTTGCGAAGATAATAAAAAGTTTAATTGATTAGGGACATCGCTTGTGTTATATTTTTATATAGAAAAATCATAATTTGTAGTAATTATTAATTTTAAACGGGTTTTGATTTGCTTTCTGAGTTAAATTTGCAAACCAACCTTTTTTTGATGAAGAAAATAGTATCAGTCGTTTTATTGCTTTCTATTACAATGGCTGCTCTTTCTCAAGTGCCGAAAAGAAAATTGAAACCACCTTCTGATAATGAAGAATACGTAAAGAGTTTTTCAAACGAAAATGCCATCAATCAGGTTGGTAAATCTGATACCGCTTCCAAAAATGAAACGCTTGGATTTGAACACAGAAACGATGCAAAAGATTCCTTTACGCTTAGTTACAAGTACCTGGATCAATCCAAAAAGTACACGATTGACTCAACAATAAATGACTTTGACAAATACTTTTCAGTCCCTTCATCATTTCAATATCTTGGAAATAATGGATCTGCTGCCACATCATTGATTTTTAATCCATATCTCAAACCTGGTTTTGATCCGGGGTTTCATGCTTTTGATGTGTACAAATTTACTTTTGAAAACAGTGCTTTTTATAAAACAACAAAGCCTTTTTCTTCTATGAGCTATCAGCTGGCATCTGGAAAAGAACAAATGCTAAAAGCTTTTCTCACCGAAAATTTAAAACCGAATTTCAATATTGGTCTAGATTATCGATTAATAAGTGCGCCTGGATTTTTTATTAATCAAAACAATAATGATAAGAATTATCGATTATTCAGCAACTATCAAGGAAAAAGAAAACGATATAATTTTTATGCTTTAATTGTTGGTAATAATATTAGAGCTTCAGAAAATGGCGGTATTCAAAATGATAGTTTTCTGCTAGATCCCAACAGAAAAGATAGGTTTAGCGTTCCCGTTAACCTCGGAAATAATGCAGCGTTTAGAAACAATCCCTTCGTAACAACAGTTTTAACAGGAAACCAATATAAAGATTTTAATTTCTTTTTGAGACAAAGTTATGATCTTGGAAACAATGATTCAATCATAATAAACGATTCTACCAAAGAGTATTTATTTTATCCAAGAGTAAGATTTCAACATAGTTTTAAGTACAGCTCAGATGATTTTCATTTTGTAGATATTTATGCTGATTCTCTCATCTACAGCAGTTGGTATCATCAAACATTAAGGAGCGCTAAAGATACATTTAATATTGAAGAGAAATGGAAAAGAATTGAGAATGAATTTAGTGTATACCAATTTCCAGATAAAAAAAATCAACAACAGTTTTTTGCTGCTGGAGCTTCTATACAAAATATCACAAGAGAATCCGACATCAATCAATTGCATTTTTACAATGTAATTCTTTCAGCTTCTTACAATAATCTTACTAGAAATAAACTTTGGAATCTTTCTGCAAAAGGTAGTTTTTATCTAAAAGGATTTAATCAAGGAGATTATGAAGTTGCGGCTTCAATAAACAGACATGTAAACAATAGGGTAGGAGATGTAAATGTGTTTTTCAAAAATGTTAATCGAAGCCAGTCTTTTATTTTCGACAATAGATCGTTTTTTAATTTGTCAAACATCAACAGTTTTAAAAAAGAAAATGTCACCTTAATTGGTGGTGAAATTAAAGGCCCAATTGTAAACATAGGATTTAAGAATTATGTACTGGCTAATTATACGTATTTTAAAAATTATTTTGAATCTGTACAGTCTGCATCCCTACTTAATTTGGCTCAACTTTCAATTTCAAAAAAAATAAACTTCACAAAGAATTGGGTATGGTACGTTGATGCCAATTTTCAACATATTGATGGCGCTTCTCCTATTCATGTTCCTTTTTTCTTTAGCAGACAAAGGTTAGCATTTGAAGGTGTGTTTTATAAGAATTTAAATCTTTGTACTGGAATAGAGGCTCGTTATTTTACAGGATATAAAGCAGATAATTATTCACCGCTTAATGGACAATTTGTTCTTCAAAACAATCAATCCATAAAAAACTCTCCAGATATTGCGCCTTTTTTAAATTTCAGAATAAAAGCATTTACAGGATTTTTAAGGGCAGAAAATTTGAATACTTTAAACGTTAACAATGGCTTCACTTTTACCAACAACAATTTTGCTGCCCCTCAATACCCAACACAAGGACTAATGATTAGGTTTGGTACACAATGGTGGTTTGTGAATTAAAAACGAGGTTGTTTTTTATCTTAATAGCAGTATATTTACACTCTAAATTTTATAATATGAAAATCAAATTAATTTTTACTTTTTTACTGGTAACATTTGCCACTACATTATCTTTTGCTCAAGCAAAAAAAGAAATTATTAAAGTTTGGGGCAATTGCGGTATGTGCCAACAAAGAATTGAAGGCGCTGCTAAAAAAGCAGGTGCTACTTCTGCAAATTGGGATTCTGATAATTTACAGCTTGTAGTTGTTTATGATGCTAAAGCAACCAATAATACTAACATTCAAAAAGCAATTGCAAAAGTTGGATACGATACCCAAGATTTTACAGGTGATAATAAGGCCTATAGTAAATTACATGGATGTTGTAAATACGAAAGAAAACAAGTGACAACCTCACCTAAAACAAAAGGATGAGAATAATTGCAAGTTTTTTATTTTTCTTCATTGTTAGTTTTTCTTATGGCCAAATTAAAAAAGTTGATTTGCAAGCCAGCGGACTAACCTGCAGCATGTGTAGTAATGCTATTAATAAGGCATTGAAAACTATTGATTATGTTGCTGCAGTTGATGCTAATATTGAACATTCTACTTTTGAAATCACCTTTAAGCCCAATGCTGTTGTGAATTTTGATGAGCTCAAGAAAAAAGTCGAAGGCGCTGGTTTTTTTGTTGCAAAAATGACTTTCACTTTGATGGTGGATCAACTTGATTTGTTTAATGATAAGCATTCAGATTTGAATGGCACCATGTTTCATTTTTTAAATGTAGGCAATCATAAAATCACTGGAGAAAATACTTTTCAGATTTTAGACAAAGGATACGTGACTGCAAAAGAGTTTAAGAAAAACAGTAAGTATACAACAATGCATTGTTATCAAACTGGTATAATGGGAGTTTGTTGCAAAAACAAAGAAAAGTCTGTTGGTACAAGAATCTATCATGTTACAATTTAAAAAAGACGGCCATAACTTATTTAAAAAGAGATTGCTTCTTGCTTTCTCTTTTTTTTGTTTGGTAAATACTTCTGTTTTTGCACAGGAGTTGTTTTCATTCACAGAGCCTGCTAGTAATATGTCTGCAAAAAGCATGGGGCTTCGAATGAATGTAAATTATATGAAGGGCTTTCAACGAGATAAAAATAGTGTATACATTTCGCCAGAGATGATGGTAGGTATTTCAAAAACAATCATGATTCACGGCGAGGCGTTTTTTTCTAATCAGCAAAAGCCATTTCAATTTAAGGGAGCATCATTTTATGCGAAATATCGGTTGTTGAGTATTGATGATTTACACAGTCATTTTAGAATGGCAGCATTTGTGAGGGTGGCTTCCAATAATTCACCAATGCATTCAACTG
>CANGGD010000053.1 GCA_947453295.1 Chitinophagaceae bacterium
AGAAGCTTTTTGTTCTGGAATAACATTTATTCTTCCGCCCCCGAAAAATTGATTGAATAAATCATCATTAAAAAAATCGCCAAAAGGACTTTGTTGTGTTCTTGGCAAATTATTGGTTACCTGTTTTGCGTTTGTTTTGGTTTTGATATGCACTACTGCAGGAATTGCTGCCATAGAAGATTGAGTAAAGTCTGTTGTTATCCCTGGCGTGTTTCCTTGTGTTAGTCCAGCTAATCGATAATTGCTAGGCAAATCAATATTTTGTCCAGCATAAGTTTTGTCGTTTCTAAAATTGTCGTAGCCCCAAACTACTGCTAAAGTAGTAAGGCCGCTAATACCAATGGTTGCCAATACTTGATTTAGTTTCATTTTATTTTGATTTTAATTTTTATGAATCAATAAGAATACTCAAAAATAATGCCTTGTCTGCAAATTAAATTCAGTCTGACAAAATGTAAAAGAGGATGTGACATCTTTAACATAACCTTAAAGTAAATGAGATTTATAAGCTCAATAAGAATTGCATGGTGTCAATTTTGTCAGCATAATCAAATAGCGAAGGGGTCTGACTTTTCCCAAATGGAATACTATCTTTTGCTACGATACACTGTATATGTGTTTCATCAAGCAAATTATTTTTTAATACTTCAAGTGAATCATAATATTCGTAATGCACTACGCTGATAGCTGAAAAAATAGATTTGTCTTCAACTAAAAGGGTGCTCTCATTTGTCATATATTTCACATTGTTTAGGAGCATTATAGATAATTGATAATCAAAGTTATTCTGGTATTTGTGATGGTCTTTAAAATTTTTATATTTATTAAAAGACTGGATTAAGGGTATGAAATTGTAGTTGGTTGGGACATAAATTTTAGTAACATTTCTGCAGCCTAAACCAAAATAATTGTGAATGTCATCTGCTAATAATGTTAACTCTTCTTCCATTTCATTTCCTTCAAGAATAGCTACAGATGTTTTATTATGGCGAATTATATTTGGGTATTTACTAAAATAAGCTTCAAAATGTGCAGCCGACTGAGAGCTTCCTGTAGCAATATAAGCATCACAATCATTTAATTTGTCGGCAATTTGCACCTGATTTTTTACATCTTCATTCCACGAAATTAATTTAGAAAGTAAGTGTTTAAAAAGCAGAGAATCTTTAGTAGATAATTTTATTAATTGTAAATGTCCAGATATAAAAACACTCAAAAAGTCATGAAATCCAACTAATGGAATGTTACCGGCCATTATAATTCCAATTTTTTTTGGTTGAATAAGATCATCCAGGTGATAAAAATTTATCCAATCTTCAAGTTTTTCTTTTATTAATAGTTCGTTTGTAATATTTTTTACTGCTAAGTCGATAAATTCTTCTGTAAACCAAGGATTATGATAACCTGCTTGTGTTTTTATTTCTCGCCACTCATTATCATTATTTTTAAGATAATTGCATAATTGCAACATTAAATCAATTCGATTTTGTAAATTCATGCTGATATTATTATTTTACATCAAAATTAAAGATATGGCAATAAAGATTACTGATGAATGTATTAATTGTGGTGCATGTGAACCAGAATGTCCTAACAATGCAATTTATGAAGGTGGAGTTGAATGGGCTATCGCAGATGGCACAACAGTAAAGGGAGATTTCAAATTAATGAGTGGTGAAAATGTGGATGCAGATAAACGTTTGTCTCCATTTAGTAATGACACTTATTACATCACTCCCAACAAATGTACTGAATGTCAGGGTTTTCATGAAGAGCCACAATGTGCTGCAGTTTGTCCTGTTGATTGCTGCGTTCCTGATGAAGCATATAGAGAAACTGTTGAAGAGCTAATGTCAAAAAAAGAAAAATTACACGTATAAATTTTAGTATTGAATAATTAATTATGGAAAGGCGAACGTATTAATTTACCTCGCCTTTTCTTTTATTGATTATATTAATTTAATTATGACTAAGCCACTTATTTTTTTGTTTGTTGTCTTCACATTTTTTGTTTCCTGTAAAAATTCAGAAGAGGAAGAAAATAAGCAAAAAGTAAAAAGAGAAACAAATATTGTGAATCTATTGCATGAGGATCGAACATTTTCAAAACTCTGTGATAGCGTTGGAATGAAAACTGCTTTTATAGAATACCTGGATAGTAATGGAACTATTTTAAAACCCAATCAACTTCCTATCGAAGGGGCCAATACAATTGATTATTTAATACAGCAAAATGATAATGAGTACAAGTTGACTTGGGAACCTAAATTTGCTGATCTCTCTGAAGATGGAACTATTGGTTATACCTATGGTATCTATGCCATTCATCCTGTTCAAATGGATACCATTATTTTTGGAACCTACATCAACGTTTGGAAAAAGCAAAACAACAAATGGAAATTAATGTTGCATTCTGGAAATGAGGGGATTGGTGAAAAAAATTAAAAATATCATCCAAGATGAGATGCTGAATTTGAACAATGAAATCTAACTGTGATTTAATATTCAAGAGCATAATAGGTTGCAATAATGAAAAAATAATTTTATAACATGAAATGCCCATAAGAGTTAGCCTCTTAAAAATCGGGAATGAATATTTAAGGGCATAACATGTTGCAATAATGTAAAAATAAATTTTAAACATGAAAAAAAATATAGCTTTAGTGACTGGCGGTTTTTCAGGTGAATCAGTCATATCTTATAAATCGGCAGATACTATTTCACAACATTTGGATAAAGAGAAGTGGAATTGTTATTTGATAGATATTCAAACATCTGGCTGGTATTATAAAAATAATCTGCAACAATTAACGCTGGTTGACAAAAATGATTTTTCAATTATTGAAGATGGGAAAAAGGTAAAGTTTGATGCTGTATTAATAGGTCTACATGGAACACCAGGAGAGGATGGAAAATTACAAGGATATTTCGATTGTTTGAAAATCCCCTATACATCTTGTGATGCGGCTACTTCTGCATTAACCTTTAATAAGCGTTACACTGTTGCAGTGGCAGGGTTTGCAGGAATTAACGTTGCTAAATCTATTCACTTATTTAAAGGCGATACCACAACAGAAGCATCAATTTTAGAGCAGCTTTCTTTGCCATTATTTGTAAAGCCCAATAATGGAGGTAGCAGTTTAGGAATAAGCAAAGTAGTTGATGCCACTCAACTTGGAACCGCATTGGAAAAAGCATTCAAAGAAGATGAGCAGGTTTTAGTAGAAGAGTGTATTAGTGGAAGAGAATTTACCATTGGTGTATTTAAATCCAAAGGAAAAATAATGACTTTGCCCATGACAGAAATAATTTCTGAAAATGAATTTTTTGATTTTCAGGCAAAATATGAAGGCAAGAGTAAAGAAATAACTCCAGCTAATGTGAATGAAGATATTGCTTATAAAATCAGAATGGCAGCGGAGAAAACATACAAGGTTTTTAATTGTAAGGGAGTTATCAGAATTGATTTTATTTACAATGAATCTGAACAAAAGCCCTATCTGCTGGAAATCAATACAGTGCCTGGACAAAGCGCTGCTAGTATTATTCCGCAGCAAGTAAATGCAATGGGTTGGAATTTGAAAGAATTCTATTCAGCATTATTGGAGGAGTGTTTTTAAAATTAATATTGTAAGTTTGAAAAATTCATAAAATTAAAGAATCGCTCAGTGTTTAAATTTATTACAAATAAACCATTTTGGGTTAATCTATTGGTTGCCATTTTTCTGGTAATAGCCATACTTTTTACAATACTTCAATTATTAGGAACGATTACTAATCATGGTGAAAATTTAAAAGTTCCAAACGTATTAAGCAAAAATACCAATGAAGCTATACGATTTTTAGAATCAAAGGGTTTTGATGTTGTAATTCAGGATTCGATTTATACTGATACAGCAAAAAGAGGAATTGTATTAAAGCAATTACCTGATCCTAATAGTTTGGTGAAAGTTAACAGAACTATTATTCTAACTGTAAACAGGTTTTCATTACCGTTAGTAGAAATGCCAGCATTAGAAGGTAAAACTTTAAACTTTGCTATTGAAATATTAAAAAGAAGTCATTTGAAATTTGGAGACACCATATTTAGACCAGATTTTATGTTGGGTTCGGTTATTGAACAACAATATCATGGCGACAAAATTCCATCAGGATCAAAAGTACCTTGGGGAAGTATAATTAATCTAGTGATCGGAAGTGGTTTAAATAATGAACCCATGTTGGTACCTGATTTTGTTGGAATGACTTATGATCAGGTAAAAGATTCACTCGATAAAATGGGTGTTACATTGGGTGCTTTGGTAACCGATCCGGATGTTACAGATACCAATATGGCTTTTATTTGGAAACAACAACCTCCAACAAAAAATGAAGACCTTCAACCAAATTATATTAAAGCCGGACAATTAATGGATTTATGGCTTTCCACACAAATCAAACTTCCAAAAGATACTATCATTAAATAATAAATCATGCAAATCATTGAATCTAAAGAAATAAAATCAAGACTTGAAAATGGCGAAAAGCTTCATCTTATTGATGTTAGACAACCAGAAGAACATGCTGATTTTAATATTGGAGGTATTTTATTACCCTTGGGTGAGATTATGTCTATGCAAATTGATAGCATTGAAGATCTCAAAGAAGAAGAAGTGATTTGTTATTGCAGAAGCGGACAAAGAAGCATGCAGTCTTGTATGCTGCTTGAGTCTTTAGGTTTTAAAAACGTAAAGAATTTGGCAGGAGGCATGCTTGGTTGGGAGGTTACTTACGGTAGAGGATAGCCTTACAAAACAATACCAATCCCACACATCATATTAAATCTCGCCATAGGGTAGTAGTTGTTTGAAGTAATCAAATCTTTTTCTACAAAATAACTATAGGTGTATCCGTTAGCAACATATTTATTTGAAAAAATATTATTGAGTTTTAGAAATATGTTTAATGCATTGAAGTTTTTGCTTTTTGTAGAATAATTCAATTGGATATTTTGTACAAAGTATCCATCCATCAATCTGTCTTTGTTAGAGGTATTATCTAAAAATTGTTTCCCAACAAATTTTCCTTCTGCGTTTAATTCAAAATGATTAGCGGGTTTAATGATTAGCTCATATCCTCCAATCCAATTGGGAGAAAAGGCAATATCAGTCTTATTGTATTGAATTGATTTTTGACTTATGAATTCAAAATCATTATTGTACTCATCAATGTATTCCACATAATTTTTCACTTTATTGATGCTATAATTCAAATTGAAATTTGCCATTATCCATTTGTTGATTTTAAATTTGATTTCTAATTCTAACCCAGTTCTGAAACTATTAGGAATATTGGTTCTTGTATAGGCAAATACTTCATTCACCTTTCCTGTTAAAACTAATTGATCCTTGTAAAGCATATAATAACCTGTTGCTTTTAATGATGTATTTACATTATTAAATTCATAACCCAATTCAACATCATGTAGCGTTTCTGGTTTTGGAGCATCAGTAACATTAGTTTCAAAATCATCTCTGTTTGGCTCTTTAGTAGCTTTTGCGTAAGACACAAAAAACTTATTATTTTTAGTCAGATAGCTCAATCCGAATTTTGGATTTAAAAAGTTGTACTTATTTTTTATAAGCAATGTTGGATTGTATTTAAATCCATTTATCTGATAAGAAATATTTCTGAATTGCAGGTCTGCAAAGGACTGAAGATGATTATTAAAAACATGTGTCCATTTTGAATATGCAGATATGTCTTTTTTATTGGAATTAAGATTATACCATTTATAGTCATTAGGTATTAAATTAGGAGTGATTGTTTTTACAATAATTCCAAAGTTTTTTCCATCATAATTATTAGCCATTCCACCGAATGAAAAATCATTTTGAGAATTGTGATATTGAGATGAAAATATAAAGCCAGCAAATTTATTATCAAGCCAAGATTGTGTAATTAAATCTGTTGTTGTATCAATTAATCCATAGTTAAAAAGGTTTTGATTTTTATGATACTCTTCCCAGTATCCTTTACCGGTAGTAAGAAAACCTGTTAGGTTACATTTCCAATTTTCATTTATTTTTTTATTGTAAAATAATTGGTAATGGGTTTGTGTATAGTTGTCTGTTTGATTATCATAGGGTTGACCTGGCTTATCGGTTCCCGCAGGATTGTAGGTTCTATTAGAATCCAAAGTGGCTTGATCAATTCCAAACCAAGCTGCATAGGTTTTTTCTTTACCAGAAAAAATATTCAGCCGAATAGATTGTTCATTGTTCACCCAAACTGCGCTAGTATAAAATGATTGCAATTTTGTTTTGGCCCTATCTATATAGCCATCACTAGTTAAATTGCTTATCCTTCCACTGAAAATAAAATGTTGATTTATCAATCCTGTATTAAGCTGTACATTATTTTTTAGGGTACGAAAAGAACCCAATAAATTATTTATGCGGATAGATTTAATTGTGTCTATATCGTTTGTATTGATATTGATGCTACCTCCAAATGCGCCCGGTCCGTTACTTGAAGTACCAACACCTCTTTGAATTTGTATGGAGTTGCTAGAGCTAGCAATGTCGGGAAGATCAACAAAAAATGTGCCTTGCGTTTCTGCGTCATTGTAAGGTATGCCATTAAGGGTAACATTTATTCTGCTTGCATCATTTCCTCTAATTCTAATTCCTGTGTAACCAATTCCGTTTCCTGCGTCTGAATTGACTTGCACGGATGGAATCTGATTTAAAATAAACGGTAAATCAACTCCCGTATTTTTCTTTTCAATTTCTTTTTCATTCAAATTTGATTTGGCAAAAGGCATGTTGTCTGATGCTCTAAGTGATTTTACTTCGATAGGCGACAATAAAACAGTGTCTTTTCTTTCGACAGTTTGAGCAAAGGCATTAAATACACTAATGCAAATCAAGCAAGACAATAAAAATTTAAACATAAAATCTATTTGCGAATAGCCGGATTGATTAATCCTTGATGCATAAAAAATGCGTTTCTCCCTTCGCAGGCATTATCCTGAGCAGGTTTACGGGTATTATCTCAGCCTTCATGAAGAAAGCACCCCGGATATTCAATTAACTAAAAAAAGAGCGTTGAGCCGCAAATATAGGAAATAATAGTTTTGGCAAGAAAAATATAAAGCTATACATTTGCAATGCGAAGTAGAGCAGCGGTAGCTCGTCGGGCTCATAACCCGAAGGTCAGAAGTTCGATCCTTCTCTTCGCAACAGAATGAAAGGTGCCGGGCTCTTTGTCCGGCATTTTTTTTGAAATGTCTAATGAAAAGCAAATCTCCAATACTACATTATAAATTGGGGAATTAATAAAGTATAATTATAACAACAACTCATACATGAAAGCAGGATTTGTCAATATTTTCGGTAAGCCCAACGCTGGAAAAAGCACGTTGCTTAATGCAATAATGGGTGAAAAATTGGCGATTGTGTCACATAAGGTACAAACTACTCGTCATCGCATCAAAGCAATTTTGACAGAGAAAGACTATCAAATTATTTTTTCAGATACGCCAGGCATCATTCAACCAAAATACAAGTTGCACGAAAAAATGATGCAGGCAGTGAAAGGAAGTCTCGAAGATGCGGATTTGGCGCTGTTAATTGTAGATGCAAAAGATAATCCTGAAGAATCACATGAAATATTTAAGTCGCTGCATTTGAAAGTACCGGCTTTAGTAATATTGAATAAAATAGATGCTTTAAAAGATGAACAACAATTACAAACATTGACAACATTTTTTAAAGAGCAAACGTATTGTAAAGCAGTTCATCCAATATCGGCACTAAAAAAAACAGGAGTTGCGGAATTGTTACAAACTATATTACATTATTTGCCAGAAGGCACTGCGTTTTTTGAAGGGGATGATATCAGTGATTTACCAACAAAGTTTTTTGTGAGTGAAATTATTAGGGAAAAAATATTTGAACTGTTTCAGGAAGAATTGCCTTATCACAGCGCGGTATTAGTAAGAGAGTTCAAAGAGAAAACCACACTTGTAAAAATATCTGCTGATATTATTGTACAAAGAGAAACGCAAAAAGGAATTATTATAGGGGAAAAGGGAAGTATGATAAAAAAAGTGGGAACCCTTGCCAGAATAGACATTGAAGCTTTTTTAGAACAAAAAGTTTTTTTAGAACTATTTGTAAAGGTGAGAGATAAATGGAGAGACAATGAAACCTTTTTGAGAGAGTATGGGTATTGAAAAATATATATAATTTTACTGAGTACAATTTGTTTGTGCCAATTGTTTTTTAATTTTTAATTTTTACTATGAGTTTTACAGTAGCAATAACGGGAAGGCCTAATGTAGGAAAGAGTACTTTTTTCAACAGAATGCTTGAGCAGAGAAAAGCCATTGTGGATGATGTAAGTGGTGTTACAAGAGATAGGCAATATGGAGTTACAGAATGGTGCGGCAAGACTTTCAATTTAATTGATACAGGTGGTTTTGTACATCAAAGTGATGATGTGTTTGAAATAGAAATAGCTAAGCAAGTAAATATTGCTATTGAAGAAGCCAATGTAATTGTGTTGATGGTAGATGCTTCAACAGGGATTACCAACTTAGATGAGTCAATGGTTCAATTATTAAGAAGAGCTCACAAGCCAGTATTCTTGGCCGTTAACAAAGTAGATAACCACAACAGAATGATGGAGGCGAGTGAGTTTTATAGTTTAGGATTTGAAAATATTTTTTTCATTTCATCGATAAGTGGAAGCGGAACAGGAGAGTTACTGGATGCCATTACAGAAGTGATGAAGGAAGATGAAACACAGGTGGAAGTAATGAATGAGGGGATTCCTAAATTTGCAATTATAGGCCAGCCTAATGTGGGAAAATCTTCATTGTTAAATGCATTGATTGGAAAGGAAAGAACAATAGTAAGCGATGTAGCAGGCACCACCAGAGACTCCATTCACACCCATTACAACCTTTACAACAAAGAGTTTATTTTAATAGATACGGCAGGGTTGAGACGAAAAGCGAAGGTGCATGAAGATCTAGAGTTTTACTCTGTTATCAGAGCAATAAAGGCAATGGACGAAGCTGATGTATGTATGCTTTTAATTGATGCAGGAAAAGGCATCTCTGCGCAGGATTTATCTATTTATGCTTTGGCTGTAAGTAAGGGAAAAGGTATTGTGGTTTTGGTGAACAAATGGGATTTAATTGAAAAGGAAACCAACACTGCAAGAGATTATGAAAAAGAATTAAAACAAAGATTAGCACCTTTCAATGATGTGCCTATCATTTTCATTTCTGTGATTGATAAACAAAGAATATTTAAAAGCATTGAAGCTGCCCTAGAAGTTTGGGAAAATAAACAAAGAAAAGTAGCTACTTCAAAGTTGAATGATGTGATGTTGAAAGCAATTGAGCAATTTCATCCGCCAGTGGTGAGGGGGAATGCTATCAAAATAAAATATGTAACGCAATTGCCTACCCATACTCCAAGTTTTGCTTTCTTTTGCAACTATCCAGATGATTTAAAAGCGCCTTACAGGAATTATTTGGAGAACAAATTAAGAGAAAGCTTCAATTTTAATGGCGTTCCTATTAGGTTGTTTTTTAGGAAGAAGTAGTATAAAAAATAAATATATAGTTGTGTGTATACAAAAAAGTAGAGTTTATTAAAAGTTGCTCTGCTAATTGTACATTTAGTAATATTAATTTTATACTTTTACATCTCAATTCTCACGCAACTTATAATCTTGTAATGAATCCAAAAAAAGTTAATGTCTTTTTCATTAATTGTATTGTTTTATGTTTTGGATTATTATTTTGTTCAACTACATCAACTGCTCAAATAGTATTAACATCTTCTTATACTCAAAATTTCAATGCTTATGATGGGTATACGCCGCCATCTGGATGGGCTGCCAAAGCAAGCGGTAATGGGATTTTCAGAGGGGTTTTATCAAGTTCAGATTGCAATATTACTGCAGGAGGATTATATGCTTTGGGTTCAGGTTCCGATTATTCTTTCGGTTGTTTATACAGTACTAATGGAGGTTATGATACTTTAGGTGTCAATTTTACAAATAATACCGGAAATATAATTAGTAGAATAAATTTAGAATGGGATTACAGACAGTATGGCCAATGTCCCCAAACAAATGGATTTGAATGTAGTGGATTAGGGGAACTATTAGGCAATGCTTCATTAAATGCACAAAAATTTGAAAGCTCATCAAACTCTGCCACTGCCATTGGAAGTTCAACTCATGTAACATTTAGTTTAACAGGATTATCTATACCAAGTGGAGCTAGTTTTGGAATAAAATGGATAAGTACTGCAACTGGATCTATTCCAGGTTCAGGTCCAAGAAATGCTGTTGCTGTTGATAATTTTTCTATAACACCCTTTACAACTATAAATTATTATTGGAACGGAGACAATCCTAATACACCTAGTACTTCTGGAGTTTCTGCGATTGGGGGTTCTGGTATTTGGGGAGCAACGGGGGTATGGGTTACTCCAACTAATCCGGGTACAGCAACAAATTGGACTGATAATGTAAATGCAATTATTGATGGAAGTCCTGGTGATATTATTTTAGATGCAAATCGAAGCGCACAAACTTGTACGTTTAATGTAGATGGATATTCGTTATCTACAAATACTTCAGGTCCTATCAATCTTACTTCTTCTATTTCATTAGCCAATAATAGCAATCTAACGCTTAACCCTAACCTTAATTTAATAACACCCTCAAGTGGAAGAATAGGTATAGGAAGTGTTTCAGGTATTGGTTCAAATACTTTAAACGTTCAGGCTGTAAGAAGTTCCAACACAATTTCATCAAGAATAGATTTGCTGTCTGGCGCAATCATTAATGTTCCTATCAATATAATTACTACAGGTTCATCTGGAGATTCAACTCTAGTGGGTTTTGTTTCCGCAGCTGGTACAGATGTAAAAATAAATGGCAATATAACAAACAACTCAAATGCCAACACATTTCTTGGCAATTCAACAGATGTAAAAAGTAAATTAACCATTAGTGGAGTTGTTTCAGGAACTGCGGGTTTACAATTTTCTGCAGGCAACAATGGTGGGAATGGACAAATCTTATTAAATTCCAAAAATACATACACGGGAGCAACCTATTTTAATGCCGGTTCAACTAGTGATACAATTAAAATGGGTATAGACAGCTCATTGCCTTACACAACAAAAGTAAAAATGGGATCATCAAGTGCCAATGGTGGTATTTGGGATTTGAATGGCTACAATCAATTTATTTCATCATTAACAAATGGCGCAGGAGGAGGATACATAACAAATACAGGTGCGAATGATGCAACCCTAACCGTTAGTGGCTCCGACAATCCTGGAGATTTTAGTTTAGCTATAAATGATGGTACAAAAAAGATTTCTATTGTTAGAGCCGGAACCGGAACACTTTCATTAACTAATACAAACAACACCTATTCGGGTACAACTATTATATCAAGCGGCATTCTTTCCATTTCAAATGACAGAAATTTAGGAGCCGTTCCATCTACAGTAACTGTCGGAAAAATAAATCTAAATGGAGGTAAACTAGCATTAAATGGATCATTTAATATCAATCCGAACAGAGGTATTGCTTTGGGCGGAACTTATGATACTATTGATATTGCTCAGGGACAAGCCTCTACTTATGCAGGGGTTATAACTGGATCTGGAAATATTACTAAGTCGGGATTAGGTAATTTGACCTTAAACGGAACCAATACTTATACAGGAACAACAACTATTGCAGGGGGCTCATTAACTTTTACCAAAGATGCTAATTTCGGAGCGGTGCCTGTGAGTTATACATCTAATATGATTAATTTAAATGGTGGAAAATTGATAGATAATGCAGTTAATTTTTATGATACTATTTATGCCAATAGAGGAATTAATTTAGCGGCATCTACATCAGACACTATAGAGGTTAATTCAACAAGTTTAGTTTACGGAGGAAAAATTACAGGTTCAGGAAACTTAGTAAAAACGGGTAATGGAGTTTTAATTCTTTCTGGCGCAAACGATTTTACTGGTTCCATTACAATCAATAAAGGAGCAATTCAATTAAATAACCCAAACACATTAACAGCCAATAACAATGTTATCATAAATAATTCAGGATCACAATTGTCAGTTAATGCTAAACAAAGCTTAAACGATATTACAATTAATAACGGTGGGGAATTATATGTTGCAAATAATTTAGACACACTAACTGTTAGTGGTACATGTAGCAATAATGGCGGAACTATAAATGCAAATGGATCTATAATAAAATTTACTGCTTTAGAAAATAATGCTGGAACAATTAATGCAAATTATTTACCAGGATCGCTCACTACTATTAATATTTCGGCGTCATTAAATATGAATAATGGAA
>CANGGD010000054.1 GCA_947453295.1 Chitinophagaceae bacterium
TCTATTATCACACTATCATTTGCTGCAGGAACAACCCCACCAACCCAAGTTGCTGTACTACTCCAAAGCCCTCCTTTTGTTGTGGAAACTTTTGCGGATGTATTATATGTTGAAAAAGAATAAATTGCACAGCCTGATGATGCTCCAATATAGTTTCTTGGAATTACTGTCCAATAATATGTCGTATTTGGAGACAATACTATATTAGAGTATGAAGGTGTAAAATAAAGATTAGGTGAATTTGATAGAATTTTTGCAGAAAGATTTAATGATGCAATAGCTTGCTGACTTGTACTCATATATACATCGTAACCTGTTACTGGAGGAGATGCTAATTCGGCACCGCCAGAGCCCCAAGAAATTGCAGCTGTAGTTGAAATATTCAATGCCCCATTGCTTGGTATTGGAACCATTGAAGAATTTATACATGGTGGTACTGATAAGGCAGCAGTTTTAAAAGTATTTAATGAACAGGTAATAGAATCCGTTGTAGATTTTACTACCAACATCCAATAATAAGTTGTATTATTTTTTATTGAATCCGACGCAACAAACTTGTAAAAAGGTGTAGTTAAGTTTGTAGTAATCGAACGCTTAAGTGCTGGAGATTTGGCAGAAACAGCAGCTGCACTTGTACCTAAATACAAATCATATGTTGAAACAGCAGGTAATGCTGTTACTGAAGTCCAGGTTAAAGAATCATAAATAGATAAAGCCTTTTGAACTCCATTTGTAATTACAGGTTTTGTAATAGTAAAATTACAACTTAATGGAATTGGTGTATTTGTTAACGCTGACCCTGTTAAAGGACTTGTAGTATTCAACACATTAGTACCATAAGTACCAGCAGTACAGTTATTACCATTTGAAGCATACACCCAATAATAATATGTAGAGCCTGCATTTAATCCTACAGACACAAAAGTTGTATCATTGATTGTTTTGAGTACAGTATCTACAGTAAAACTTGGATTTGTACCAGAAACTTGACCAACTGTATAGGCAGTACCAGAAACTGGTGAAGGTGCTCTGTTTGATGTGGTTCTTAAAACTAGGTATCCAAACGCATCCGACACTTTTCTAAATTTACCCGTGATGCTATTTGTAGTACCTGTTGTAGGAGCAATTGATACAAAAGCAGATGGCTGACTAGTTGGTGCAACTGTACATGCAGGAGGAGCAAAAGTATATGTTTGACCAGTTGCAAAACTTTTGGCTACGGAAGTAGATGTAAATCTACAAGTGGCAGTGTTTGCTAATGATGCAGTAAGTGGAGCTGCCCAAGTTTCAGCACCTGTGGCAACACTTATGTTTTTAAAATTTGTAGAAGATGAGCTAATTCCAACTTGAGGCTGATATGAAGTTGATGAACCTGGACCAGAATTTAATTTATACACTAAAGTCACAGCACCATTTACTCTATTTAGCCTCGCCTGCATATCAAAACTTTCAACTACATTATACCTACAAAACTGCGTCCACTGAAATACAATTTCATTTCCTACTGTTTGCCATCTAATTTCAGATGCAGAAGTTGCATTAACACTATTCAAATCTGCACTAAATAATGATATTGAAACCCCAGAACCACCAGGTGCACTAACCCCAGTGTATGTGGTTGTTCCAGGTGCAGTTCCTCCTAATGTTAAAAAACCATTACTTGAAACATATGCTGTAGTGTAACTAACACCATTAAAGGCAGTGTACGAGGGTATAGTTATTGCCCCGGAAACATAGCTATCAAGAGCTGTTGTACCATCAACAATAACGGTACCACCTGTTATGGCAGTATATGTTCCTGAAGTTGGAGTTACTACAAAAGCAGATTGAGCCTGACTTATTTTTCCAACAAATAACAGCAAAATGGTTAAGGACAGAAGCAGAAAACTGCTCATTTTTTTGTTAAAACTTGCAAAAGAGTTGTTAACTGTGTGGGTGTTTACTGCTTGCATAAATTGCTGATTTTGTGAAATTGATAAAGTATTTTCTTGATTGTTTTGGTTTGAAAAATAATCGCACTGCTTTCGTTTTCGAATATTCGAAATAGTTAGTTGTTCATTCGGCTCAAATCCAATATTAGATGAGCTTTTCATTAGTAGTGACGACACTTCTTTCATAAAAAAACAATTAAATTAATAAAATAACGGTAATCGTTAAACGATTAAAAAAAACTAATGATCCTAGGGGTAAATTGAGGCTTTAAGTAGGGTTGTGGATTAATTTTATAGTGTGAATATAGCGTTAAATTTTTGTTATCAAAAGAATTTTGGCATTTTTTTTCTAACTTTTTTAAAAAAAATAAATAGGCCTTAAAAATGGGATTTCAGGCTTCTGTATTCCAAATTTTTATTATATTCTGATTATTTTTAGTTTTTTTTATTTTAAGGGCATAATTTTAGAAAATTTTACAATCGTATGATAGACACTCATTGCCATTTATATTTACCAGAATTTGAAGATAACCTAGATCAAATTATACATTTATCTAAATCAAATGGTGTGGAAAAGATTTTTCTTCCTGCCATCAACAGCGAAACGCATGATAAAATGTTGCTATTAGAAAAGAATTTTCCTGATTATTGCATCCCTATGATTGGCCTTCACCCTTGTTATGTAAAATCGAATTTTAAAGAAGAATTGGCCATAATTGAAGGGCATTTATTAGCAAGAAAATTCGCCGCTATTGGAGAATGCGGACTTGATTTTTATTGGGATAAATCTTTTGTTACGGAACAATATGAAGCATTAGAACAACAAATATATTGGGCAAAAAGCTACCAAATACCACTCATTTTACATACCAGAAATGCTACTAAAGAAACCATTGAAGTAGTAAAAAAACAGGCCTCAAAAAATCTAACCGGAATATTTCATTGTTTTGGTGGTACAATAGAAGAAGCACAGGAAATCATAAATCTTGGATTTTTTCTTGGTATTGGAGGGGTGATTACTTACAAAAATTCGGGGCTTGATAAAGTTATTGAACAAATTCCATTGGAAAATTTAGTGCTTGAAACAGACGCCCCTTATCTCTCCCCTGTTCCTCATCGAGGTAAAACAAATGAGCCGGCATATTTAAAATGTATTGCAGAAAAAATTGCCATGGTTAAAAATTGTAGTTTTGAAGAAGTAGATCATAAAACAAGCTTAAATGCAAAAAAAGTTTTTACTTCTATTATATAGTAGACATACTTATAGATACCCAGATTCAATCAAAAGAAATATTTAGAAACACGTAAAATGAACATAGAAACTATTTATTCGATTTATCTTCAGCACCCTTCTGTACAAACAGATACCCGTAAGTTGAAAAAAGGAGACATTTTCTTTGCACTAAAAGGAGACAATTTCAACGGGAATTTATTTGTACAAAAAGCTTTTGAACTAGGTGCATCTTATTGTATAGTTGATGAAGAAAATGCAGTGATTAACGAAAGCTGCATACTCGTGAATGATGTACTTAGTACGCTACAAGCGCTGGCAAAAAAACACAGATCTCAGTTCAATATTCCATTTATTGCTATAACAGGAAGCAACGGTAAAACAACTACAAAAGAATTGATACATGCTGTTTTATCAACCCAATATATAACTTATACCACCGAAGGCAACCTTAATAATCATATAGGAATACCCCTAACGATATTAAAAATTAAGCCGGATGCAGAAATGGCGGTTATTGAAATGGGCGCAAATCATCAAAAAGAAATTGAAGGATATTGTGAATATGCGATGCCTAATTTTGGTTTAATTACTAATTGTGGCAAGGCGCATTTAGAAGGTTTTGGCGGCGAAGAAGGGGTTCGAAAAGGCAAGGGAGAACTTTATCAATATTTAAAAAAACAAGCATGTCATGTTTTTTTGTTTGATGACTATAATTACCTCCGCGAAATACTTGGCAATTATTCATCCCTTATTTCATACGGCACCCGAAATAGCAATGCCAATATAGTTGGAGAAATAAAAAGCCAAACTGAATTTTTAGAAGTTGAAGTCAAAAAAGGGGCTTCTATTCCCTCTATAAAAACACAATTAGTGGGCGGATACAATTTACCTAATATTTTAGCAGCTGTATGCATTGGAAAATATTTTGAAATATCTGACAACCATATTAAAGAAGCATTAGAAGCTTATACCCCTTCAAATAGCAGATCTCAATTAATTAAAAGAGATACTAATACTATTATTTTGGATGCCTACAATGCAAATCCAAGTAGTATGAAATTAGCTATAGAAAATTTTGCAGCTATGCCAGGCGAAAAAAAGATTTTATTGCTCGGAGCAATGGCAGAAATGGGTACTGAAAGTGAACACGAACACAAACAGATTGTTACGATAATCAATAATTATAAATGGCATCAAGTTGTTTTGGTAGGTGAAGGTTTTAAAAATTCCTATCAAAATTATTTATACTTTCAAAATTCAGTAGAGGCTAAAAACTGGTTTCATTCCAACACCATTTCTGATGCTTTGATTCTAGTTAAAGGTTCTCGAAGTATTCAAATGGAAAAGATCTTAGATTGATTTTATTTTACGTTTTGGTTAGCTTACTTTTGCAATCCTCAATTATCTTTTTTAGCTGGTTTTTTATCAACTTAATTGATTATTTCAGATAAATTAGTGCTCATTTTTTGACACCTAAAAATCGGAGAGTTGTCCGAGTGGCTGAAGGAGCACGCTTGGAAAGCGTGTATATGGGAAACTGTATCGAGGGTTCGAATCCCTCTCTCTCCGCCAAACTTTATCTAAACCCACGAATGTTCGTGGGTTTTATTTTGCCCGAAACCGAACCAAGCAAGCTTGAGAGAGGTAGAGGGGAAGATAAAACTAAGCGGCGCAGCCGCATGGTTTAGATAAAGTTTGAAGCCCCCCCACTAAGGGATAATGCAAATAATCCCTCACTCTCCGCAGAATAAAATCAAATGCCCCGTTGGGGCATTTTTCGTTAAAAGAGCGATGAAAGTATACTTTCAGAAGCGAATGCAATGAAAAATGCAAAGAGACGAAGTCTCGGCATTTGATTACATCTGCGGCGCCCTCCCCCGATGTCCGAGCGTAGCGAGGACAATCCCTCACTCTCCGCCAAGTGACTGTCTAAAGAAGTCCAAAAGCTTCTAAATTAATGGTTAAGGCACTTTTTTGTTTAATTTCTGTTCTTCACTGAGTACATTTTGAATATTCAATGTAATGGAAGAATGAATCCGAACTTTTATTGATTTGGAAATCCATTTTTAAAATTCGGCTTTTTTATTTTTCTGTAAAAATGTTGGCATATTGCAACATTAATAATAATTAAGTACATTTGTGGTGGAAAATACAATCATTAACACTGAATTCATTTGTTGGCAAAAGCCAACATTATCTATAAATAACGAACTGAACGATGGAAAAAGGTATCAAATATTGGCATGCAATGAGTGATCCAGCTTTTTTAGAGTTGTTGGGTAACTTCATTCAACAAACTAGGTTACAGCAAAATAAAACACAACAGCAAGTAGCCACTGCGGCAGGAATCAACCGATCTACCATGGTGCAAATCGAAAATGGAGGTGGAGGAACCTTGCTTTCTTTTATACAGATTTTGAGAGCATTAGAGCAACTTCAAATCCTTGAACATTTTGAGATAAAGCAACAATTTAGTCCCTTACAACTCGCTAAGATGGAGCAAAAGAAACGTCAGAGGGCGAGCGCTAAAAAAGACACAACAACTAAAAAAACTAAAAGCAATTGGTAATGATCAAAACAGCATACATCAATATCTGGAAAAAGCGAGTTGGGGCAATTGCATGGGATGATAATAACGGATTGGCTACGTTCGAATATGAGCCATCCTTTTTGGCAAATGAATGGGATTTATCTCCATTGAAAATGCCGATTGTAGGTTCAGAAAAACAGATATTTTCCTTTCCGGAATTAAGAGGCACAACAACATACAAAGGCTTGCCTGGCCTATTAGCCGATGTATTGCCGGATAAATACGGGAATAGCTTAATCAATGCATGGTTGACCAGTAATGGCCGTCCTTCGAACAGCATGAATCCTGTGGAGTTGCTTTGCTTTATTGGAAAAAGAGGTATGGGAGCGTTGGAATTTGAACCGGTGTTACCAAAAACAAATAATGGAGCAACTAAAATTGAATTAAACAGCTTGATTCATATAGCTCAGGAAATACTTACCGGGAAGCAATACTTTAATACAAATCTATCGGGTGATGAAGCGAAAGCACTCAGTGATATTTTAAAAATCGGTACTTCAGCTGGTGGCGCAAGGGCTAAGGCGATTATTGCGTTTAATCCTGAAACAAAAGAAATCCGTTCAGGCCAAGCAGAAGCACCCAAAGGATTTTCGCATTGGCTATTAAAATTTGACGGGGTTATTGATCAAGAGTTGGGCACTTCATCTGGTTATGGAAGAGTTGAAATGGCCTATTATCTTATGGCGAAAGAAGCAGCAATTGAAATGACGGAATGTAGATTGCTCGAAGAAAATGACAGAGCACATTTTATGACAAAGCGTTTTGATAGAGAGCCTGGAAATGAAAAACTTCATGTTCAAAGCTTTTGCGCAATTGCTCATTATGATTTTAATGAGATTACTTCGTTCAGCTACGAACAACTATTTGAGACCATGCGAAGCCTTTTATTGCCGTACACAGATGCAGAGCAATTGTACCGCAGAATGGTGTTCAATGTAATGGCCAGAAATTGCGATGACCACACCAAGAATTTTTCATTTATCATGAATAAAACAGGTCAATGGAAATTGTCACCGGCCTTTGATGTCTGCCATTCATACCGCCCAGGCAGCGCATGGGTAAGTCAGCATTCATTAAGCATTAACGATAAACGGATTAATATTACCCGAAATGATTTACTGCAAGTAGCCAAAAAAATGAATATCAAAAAAGCAGATGTAATTATTGATCAGGTGAATGCTGCTGTTGGCAAATGGAATGAATTTGCTGAACAAACAAAAGTAAAAAAGGACTTGAAAGATGCGATTTCAAAAACCTTATTGCTTTTATAGAAATATGCTGGGTACGATCCTTTGAATTGAATTGTATTTTTGAATAGGTTCATGATCATTTAACATCCTGAATATAACACAATGAGTTGAGTCAAGACCCAAATGGGTTGCTTGTTTCTACCGAGGTTTCTAGGATAAATAAAAAGTTCTAAATAATAGAATATAAACACGTTGGAGTTCGAGGTTAATAATCCCTCTTTCTCTCTGCCAAAAAACCTTTAATGGCAAGCATAAAAAAAGAGTCCAAATGGACTCTTTTTTTATGCTATATTTTATAATGTATTAACGCTTCTTTTTAGGTCTTCCGAAAATATTTCCATCTTGAAAACCTACCCCTTCAGACGGTCCTAAATATGTTTGAGCACATCTGAAACCAACAGTTGATGAAGCTTGATCTTCTTGCATATATCTACGTGTTCCAGGCGATAACCAATAAGCTCTATCATTCCAACTTCCACCTTTAATTACTCTTGACTTATCATTAATCAAAGATGTTACACCATAACCATAAGTTACTCCACTAGCAGAATCTCCATCAAGATAATTGATTAGATTATTTCTTTGATAGTTTGTTCTGTTTTTAACTTCTTCATCTGAAATATCAACTTTCTTTAAGCGACCCATACTGTCTCTTTCGTATTCCCCATTAGCATTCTTGGAATATCTTTGAAATTTATTTCCACGGAAATAGTTAAAGTCCTGTCCATCAGCAGGTGTTAATGGTCTGTAAACGTCTTCTACCCACTCACTAACGTTTCCACACATATTATATAAGCCAAATGAATTTGGATAAAAAGATGTAACGTTTGCACAAATGGCAGCACGGTCATTTAATCCTCCGGCAACTCCCATATTGTCCCCGCTTCCTCTTTTGAAATTAGCTAAAAATCTTCCTTGTAACATTCCAGGGCGATTGTATCTTAACCCATTCATGTTTGGAGTCCAAGAATACATTTGTTGGTTTGAAATAATTTCTTCCCCGCTTCTACCTTCACTTTTTCTTGGAGATACATTTTGACTTAACAAACCATAAGCTGCATATTCCCATTCTGCTTCTGTAGGTAATCTGTATCCAATTAGCATAATTCCATCTTCCATTTTAACCGTAGACCTAGGTCTGTTATTTACATCTTTAAACTCAGAAGATTTTGGTTTAGCTTTGTTAGAAATCAAATCCGGATTCATCAAATATGTCTCTGTGTTAAAAGCATTCATTCCACCACCTTTCAAATCTTTTGTTGCGGCATTTTTATTTAAATACCCTTTTTGCATTAATCTTTGTTGATTAACTCTATCAGTTCTCCAGATACAAAAATCATGTGCTTGTTGCCAATTCACACCAACAACAGGATAGAAATTATAAGATGGGTACCTGAAATAGTATTCAACGTAAGGTTCGTTGTAAGCTAGTTCTTCTCTCCACACCAAAGTATCTGGCAAGCATTTTCTTACTATAGTTGAGTCGTTAAATGCATTTTCAATCCAAAACAAATATTCTCTGTAATGCACATTAGCAACTTCTGTTTGATCTATAAAAAAAGATGGAACCGTAACTCTTCTTGGAATGTTATTCCAATCGCCCATGATATCTTCGTCTTTTGCACCCATTACAAAAGTACCACCTTGAACAAATACTAACCCTGGACCAGGCTGTGGGTATTTAACTTTAGCAACATGGAAGTTTCCCATATTCTTATCGTTGTATTTCCAACCGGTAACACTTGAAACATTGGTACCGCCAACTGAACTGCCCCCTTTGTTTTTACATGAAGTAATTAGGAGTACGGCAACTAAAGAAAATAATAATGTTCTAGAAAAAATTACTTGCTGCATGGGCTTGATGTTTTGCAAATTGTTTAAACGTAGTTATTTTAAAAAAATTGTTGACAATTACTGAGATGCGAATATATTAAACATTAAATGATTTTTTTTCTTTTTTGGATATTTTTTTCAAAAAATTATCTTCTATTAAAATTACTTTACAATATCTTAAACTTGATATTTTTATTCACAAAAGAATATATAAAATAAAAAAGTTGTTTTTTTGAATTTATTTTATACTTTTACAACTACTAATCATTCTTAAATCACAAATTATTGGAAGGAATTCTACTTAACCAAGACAAAAAAAAAGCATGAAACAAAAAACTTTAAAATTAACCGCACTTGTAATGCTATTAGCTGGTTCATTTACAGCTGCTAATGCACAGGACAACAAAATCAATGTAGTTACTACAGCAGTACCGTTTTTAAGAATTTCTCCAGACGCCAGAGGTGGTGGTATGGGCGATGCAGGTATTGCAACTTCTCCAGATGCTAATGTAAGTTTTTGGAATATGGCTAAAGCTCCTTTTGCGAGTAATAAATTTAGCATCGCAGCTACTTATACTCCATGGTTAGCTGATTTGAAATTAAATGATGTATATCTTGCTACAGTTGCAGGTTACTATCAACTTGATGCTACTCAAGCTATCACTGGATCTTTAAGATATTTTAGCTTAGGAAGCATTCAGTTTACTGATGCAAGTGGTAATGATTTAAATAAATACAATCCACGTGAATTTGCTCTTGATGCAGGTTATTCAAGAAAATTATCAAACAAAATGGGATTAGGTGTTGCTTTACGTTTCATCAACTCTAGTTTAGCAAGTGGTGTTACTAATGGTGTAAACTACAAAGCTGGTTCTGCAGTAGCTGGTGATGTTCATTTCTACTACAAAGGAACTAATGCTGCTGGTAACGGATTTGATTATGGTGCTACTTTAAGTAATTTAGGTTCTAAAATTGCTTACACAAGTGATGCTACTCAAAAAGATTATATCCCTGCAAACTTAGGTTTGGGATTAGCCTACAACAAAGTATTTGATGCTGATAACAAAATTACTTTTGCTTTAGATATTAATAAATTAATGGTGCCTACACCTCCAACAGATACTACTGCTTCAGCAATTGCTGATTACAGAAGCAAAGGAGTTGTTGGAAGCTGGTTCAGTTCATTCGGTGATGCTGGAAGCGATGAAATCAAAGAATTCACTTACTCTTTAGGTGCTGAATATTGGTACAAAAACCAATTCGCATTAAGAGCTGGTTATTTCCATGAAAGCGAATTAAAAGGAGATCGTCAATTTGTTACTTTAGGTGCTGGTTTAAAATATAGCACATATGGTTTAAACTTCTCTTATTTACTTCCTGCTGGATCTGGAATCAATCGTAATCCATTATCAAACACATTGCGTTTTAGCTTGTTGTTTGATATGAAGAAATAATATTTTAAAAACTTTACAAAAAAGCGTTTCTTTAACCGGAAACGCTTTTTTATTTTTGTGGCCTGAATGTTTCAAAGGTTATTAATGTTCAAAAGTTTGCCCACTGTATTAAATAGTTGGCTAATAGAAAAACAACTTTTTAAACTCCTGCCTATCGGCAGGCAAGTTTTAAAATTATTAAACGTACTAAACATACTAAACGCAATAAACGTCTTAAACCTAAACTATCATGTCGTATCGTATTGGATCTGGTGTAGATTTTCATCAACTTGCAGAAGGAAGAGAATTATGGATTGGAGGAGTTTGTATTCCACATCATAAAGGTTCGCTTGGCCATAGTGATGCAGATGTGTTATTGCATGCTATTTGTGATGCTTTATTAGGCGCATTATGTTTAGGTGATATTGGCTATCATTTCCCAGATACTAATCAAGAATACAAAAATATTGACAGTAAAATTTTATTGCAAAAAACATTTGATCTCATATCTACAAAGGGATATAAAATAGTGAATATAGATAGCACGCTTTGTTTACAGGCGCCAAAAATCGCTCCCTACATACAACAAATGCAAACTGCTATTGCTCACATTCTTTCAATTGAAACATCCGATATTTCTATCAAAGCAACAACAACTGAAAAGATGGGATTTGTGGGCAGAGAAGAAGGATTAGTGGCTTATGCTACCGTTTTACTTTGTAAAGAAAAAATATAAATTAAATGCAAGAAACTATCTCTATTCCAATCATCAATCTGTCTAATAATTCATTGCCCGCATATGCAACAGCTGGTTCTTCTGGCATGGATATTAGAGCTCACCTAACAGCTGAAGAAAGCTTAATGCCATTGGAAAGAAAATTGATTCCAACAGGTTTATTCGTTCAAATACCAATGGATTATGAAATACAAATCAGACCCAGGAGTGGCATGGCGTTAAAGAATGGCATTACTTGTCTTAACTCACCCGGAACAATAGACGCAGATTACAGAGGCGAAATAAAAGTATTGTTAATCAATTTGAGTAATGAGCAACAAGTCATTCAACCTGGTGATAGAATTGCTCAAATGGTTGTGGCAAAAGTTGAAAAAACGCAATGGGAGGAAGTAACCGAAATCGATAATACACAAAGAGGAGAAGGAGGATTTGGTCACACCGGTAAAATTTAATAACGCAATATCAAGTGAAAAAATATAATTTCTTATTTCTGTTAACGGCTTGCGCCTTCGTTGTTTTAATAATGGAAGGTTGTAGGGCCACGAAGCAAATTAATAAAGCTATTGCTCCTAAACCGATAGTGATTATTGAAAATAAAATGGCAGAAGATTCCATCAGATCGTTAAAAGAAGATTTCAATCAATTTAAAATCAATAAAATTGATTTTAAAACATTTAGTGCAAAAATTAAAGTTGAATCTGAAAGTATAAATGGCAAAAACCCAGACTTGACAGCTGTTGTAAGAATTATCAAAGACAGTGCTATATGGATTTCTCTTTCTGCTACAGTTATAAATGTAGAAGTATACAGACTATTAATAACTAAAGACAGCCTGTTGTTACTGAATAAACAAGACAAAGAAGTCATCCAAAGAACATTAAGTTATTTGGATGATGTAACTGAAATTCCATTTAATTATGTTACGCTACAAGATTTAATAATAGGCAATCCGGTTTTCATTTCTGACAGTATAATAAGCTATAAGAAAACTGATGCCACCATTTTGTTTTCAACGATTGAAAAGTACTTTAAAAATCTTATAACTGTTTCAAGTGCTGATAAATTAATACTTAGGAGTAAAATGGATGATATTGACCCTGCTCGGAGCAGGACGGCTTCTGTTGTATATAATAGATATGAGACAAATCAAGGGAGACGCTTTTCAACA
>CANGGD010000055.1 GCA_947453295.1 Chitinophagaceae bacterium
TTAAAACATCTGAATTTTTTATTTCATGCTCATTTACCAATATAAAATTCTTTAAAATACATTTTTTCATATCTTTATTTGTTTATAAACTTATTAGATTTCAAATGATATCCAGTGTAAAAACTTTGGTCAAAGTTATTATTTTTATTTTGCCTATTCAAAGCATTGCACAATCTACTTTTATTCCTCAAGGCTCCAAAGAATACAGATTAATAGATAGATTAGAAATCAAAGCACAAAAAAACACTAATATTATTTTTTCCAACTTCAAAAGCTATAACAGGAAGGATGTAGTTGAAGAAGCTTTACTATTAGATTCTCAGAAAATAAACCCCAATGGGCAATTAGTTAACAGTAAACTAACTTCTATAGACCAATATAACCTTCAGAGTTTGTTCCAAAATAATTCAGAATGGGTAGGAAACAAAAAACAGGATTATGCTAGCAAACATGTTCTTGTAAAATCAATTTATGTTTCACCTTCTAATTTTTATGAAGTAAACAAAAAAGACTTTTTTTTAGCCGTCAATCCGGTTTTGAATTTTCAGCTTGGAAAAGAAAATTCCTATGATAAAAAATTATACGTGAATTCAAGAGGGTTAACTTTTAGAGGAATGATTGCCAATAAAATAGGCTTCTCTTCTACACTTATTGATAATCAGGAAAGAGGACCCCGTTTTTTTCAAAGTCAAATAAAAACATTAAGGGCTGTTCCTGGAATGGGATTTTATAAAGACTTCAAAGAGGATGCTAGTGCAAATGATTATTTTGATGCCAGGGGATATATGACTTTTAGTGCTGTAAAATATATCAACTTTCAACTGGGGTATGATAAAAACTTTATAGGCAATGGCTATCGCAGTTTGTTTTTAAGTGATGTGGGTAACAGTTATTTGTTCGCTAAGATCAATACAAAAATCTGGAAATTCAATTACCAAAATTTATTTATGGAATTGATGCCCCAATTCAAAAAAAATGGAGATTCTTTATTGAGCAGAAAATATGCAGTAATGCATCATTTGAGTATTAATATTAATGATTGGGCAAATATTGGATTGTTTGAAGGAGTAGTTTTTGGAAGAAAAAATCATTTTGATTTTCAATACCTAAACCCCATTATTTTTTATAGAAATATAGAAAGTATGGTAGGAAGTCCAGATAATGCATTAGCTGGATTAGACTTTAAAATCAATGCAATGCATCACTTTCAATTTTATGGACAATTTTTACTCGATGAATTTATACTTTCAAAAATAAAAAACAGTCCAAGTTATTGGGCAAATAAATATGGGTATCAGCTAGGTCTAAAATACATTGATGCTTTCGGTATTAAGAATTTAGATATACAAACAGAAATAAACAGAGTAAGACCTTTTACCTATTCGCATAAAGATTCAATTGCAAATTATACTCATTATAATCAAGCCTTGGCACACCCATTAGGTGCTAATTTCCAAGAGTTTATTGGCATCATTAATTATCAACCATTTACAAAATGGAATATTTACGCCAAGTTGATGTATTATAACAAAGGATTGGATACTGCCAATTCAAACTTTGGCGGTGATATTTTCAAAATATACACAACCCGTTCAACTGATTATGGAAATAATTTAGGGAATGGAAATAAAGCAACTTGCATTGATGGCATGTTGTTGGTTACCTATGAATTCAAACACAATTTATATTTTGATTTGTCTTTGCAACACAGAAATTACAAATTAGCATCATCACCAAACACACAAAATACAACATTGTATAATGCAGGTGTAAGATTGAATTTAAATAGAAGAAATTATGATTTCTAATTAGAGCAATTACTCTATTACTAACGATATACTATAAACTCTGGAACTGATTCTGTCTATAACATTGGAATATTTAAGATCATTATCTCTAATATGCATATCTCTTAATCCCCAGCTAGCTTTAATTTCTGGCGTAAGTACAAAAACAGGAAAATAAAAATGAAAACCAATTCCTGCTTCAATTCCATAATCCATCTTCTTTAATTTTACTTGCTGTCGTTCGGATAGTTTTCCTGAAGTGTTGTTCGCTGCAAAATCATATTCCATTTTACCACCAGCCATTAAATACACTTTAATATTATCTATACGTTCACTACAAAACTTTACTTGCAAAGGAAGGGCAAGTGTGATACCTTGTATTTTTTTTAATGTATCCATATTGTTTTTTAATGTATACAAAAAAGACTTTTCTGTAAATATCAAATCAATAGGATAGGTACGCAAATCAAAAAATTCGCCCAATCGCATATTCACTAACCAACCTAAATTTATACCTGTATTTTGAATACTTTGAACGGAAAGTATATCTTTAAATTCCAATAAATTATTGCTATTATAAAAATGGTAAAATGATTTATTCGCACCTAGTTTAATTCCAAAATGAAATTTCTTTTCATCATGATCCAAAAGATTAAGGTCAAGATATCTTTGGCCATGAGTGATGTTAGGTAACAAAAAAAGAGTACCTATACAAAATGCTATTATTTTGTTCCGCAATAGATACTGCATATTCCTAAACTTAATTTTTTTTGATAAGTAGATTTAAAGTCACATCTATTAAGTACATCTAAAAAAAATTGTCCTTCTGGAAATTTTTGAATAGATGCATCCAAATAAGCGTAAGCTTGTTTGTTTTTAGAAAATATCTTTCCAAAAGTTGGCGTAATGATTTTCATGTAAAATGAATAGAATACCTTAACAAATACATTATTGGGTTTGCTAAATTCTAATACTACTAATTTGCCTCTTGGCTTTAGTACTCTTTGTATTTCTTTCAATCCTGTTTCCAAATTTTGAAAATTCCTCACTCCAAATGCAACTGTTACCGCATCAAAACTTTCATTATTGAAGGGCAAAGCCTCACTATCTCCATTAATCAATGATATTGTGTTTTCTAGCCCCAGTGTATTGATTTTTTTTCTGCCAAGTTCAAGCATTCCTTCACTAATATCAATTCCAATAATTTCATTTGGATGCAAAATCTTTTCTGCCATTATCGCAACATCTGCTGTACCTGTTGCAACGTCAAGTATCTTTTTTGGAGAAAGATTTTTTAATTGCTTCAATGCTTTTTTTCTCCATATTACATCAATTCCAGCGCTTAAAAAACGGTTTAAAAAATCATACCTATGCGCAATATCATCAAACATCGATTCTACCTGCTTTTTTTTACTCAAGGTTGATTGTTTATATGGAACCACCGTATCGTGCTCAAATCTTGTCATATATGCAAATATACATTGTTCAATGTTTAGAATAGAATGTGTGCAACTTGAATCATTATAAGTATTTTTGTTTAACAAATTTATAAGATGGTTATAAAAAATGCTGTTTATTTGATTAGTAGTCCGGATTTTGAAAAATGTCCTACACCCGATAAGCCCGAATTTGCTTTCATTGGAAGAAGTAACGTTGGAAAATCATCTTTAATAAATATGATTTGTAATAATGATAAACTTGCAAAAACATCTGCTTCCCCAGGCAAAACACAATTAATTAATCATTTTGAAATTGCCGCAAGCTTATCATCAGGTAAATTAATAAAATGGAATCTGGTTGATTTACCTGGATATGGTTTTGCTGTGGTAAGTCAAAGTAGCAGAAGAAGATGGGAACAAATGATTGAAAATTATTTGCGCAAAAGAGAAAACCTTTCCATGGTTTTTGTACTTATTGATTCTCGTCACTCCCCTCAGAAAATTGATTTGACTTTTCTTGAAAATCTTAAAATATGGAAAATTCCGTTTAGTCTTGTTTTTACAAAAAGTGATAAAGAGACGCAAAAAATTGTAAGTAAAAATGTAAAAGAGTTTTTAGAAGCAATGAAAAAGACCTGGCAATTTTTACCTCCACACTTTGTTACTAGCGCACAAAAAAAGACCGGGAAAATAAAAATTTTGGATTATTTAGATGAAATGAATACCCAACTGATTGAAAACAATAAAAATTAAAAACTGCAAGATTAAATTATAAACCTGTCTAGATTTTCTGTAGTTGGAAGCAAGCACCTTTCTGATTTTCCAAACCATCTATATCTATTATGGGCAATCACTTTATAGAAAATATCCCTCACAAAAGAAGGTATCACTATAAAAACATATAACAGTTTTATCAGACCGTTCAATCGCTTGGCTATTTTTAAAGCTGCCGTTGATTTGCTGTATGATTTTTCATTTTCAATTAAAATAAAACTATTTACACAGTCAAGATGATGTTGCTTTAAAATATTAATGCCAATATCACTCTGCAAGGAAACGAATTTGTATCGACAAGCAGGATCATGCTTTATGATGAAAATTACAAGTGCATTACAAAGAGCACATACGCCATCAAATAAAATAATTGATTCTGATTTCATTAATTGTAAATAAACAAAAATGGCGGATGAATCCGCCATGATAATATTATTCAAGTTGGTTATACCAACATTGTTACTGGGTTTTCCAGGAATTTTTTCAAAGTTTGTAAGAAAGATGCACCCACTGCGCCATCCACGCTTCTATGATCGCAACTCAATGATAGCTTCATCACATTTGCAACTCCAAATCCATCTCCTTTTTTAACTACAACCTCTTTAATTCTGCCAACAGCTAAGATGCAACTATCCGGCGGATTAATGATAGCAGTAAACTCTTCAATATCCATCATTCCTAAATTTGATATTGTAAAAGTATTCCCACTAAATTCTGCTGGTTGTAATTTTTTATCTTTTGCCTTAGCATATAAATTTTTTGCTTCAGCAGCAATTTGAGATAACGATTTTTGATCTGCAAATTTTATAACCGGAACAATTAATCCATCGGGTAAAGCTAATGCTGATCCAATATGAATGTGGTGATTATATCTTACAAAATCATTCATCCAACTGCTGTTTGCATCAGGATGCTGTCTTAAAGCCATAGCACAAGCTTTAATAATCATATCGTTGAATGAAATCTTTACTGGACTCACCTCGTTTAATGCAGTTCTCGAAGCCATAGCATTATCCATGTTAATTTCCATGGTTAAGTAAAAATGAGGAGCACTAAACTTGCTTTCACTCAGTCTTCTAGCAATGGTTTTGCGCATTTGAGTTAAAGGCACATCTGTATGAGATTCTGTTGTTGTTGCAACAAAGTTCATAACAGGGGCGCTTTCTGTTTTCGCCGCACCTGGTGTATACTCATCTACATCCTTCTTAATCACTCTGCCACCATCTCCTGTTCCTGATAATTTTGATATGTCAATTCCTTTCTCAGCAGCAATCTTCTTTGCTAAAGGAGAAGCTTTAATTCTATCATCGTTTGAATTAGAAGAAGTTGGTGCAGTAACTGCTGGCGCAGCTGTATTTTGTTCAACTGTTTTTTCAGCGGTATCATTTGACGAAGCAGCGATAGGAGCAGCAGACTCTTGCAATAAATTTGCAAAGTCTTCACCTTCTTTTCCTACAACAGCTAAAATTCCATCAACTTTTGCAGCCTTTCCAGCTTCAACACCTATAAATAAAAGTGTTCCTTCAACATAATTTTCCAGCTCCATAGTGGCTTTATCTGTTTCAACATCAGCCAATACATCACCTGGTTTAATTTTATCACCCACTTTCTTGTTCCATGCAACAATAACTCCTTCAGCCATTGTATCACTTAAACGGGGCATTCTAATAACCTCAGCCATAATTCTATTGTTTTATTTTAATTATTTGAAGCCCGAAATTAATGCAAAAACTGTAATTTGAACGTCTTCACGTAAGATAAATAAATTACTCGCTTAATTCTTTAGATTTTTTTTAAAAATCAATCGATAAATTCAATTTTTCTTTTAATTTTTTAATCATTGGGTACTCTTCAGACAAATGCCTGTATAGTTCTTTACTTGATAATGTTTTTATGTCATTATCAATAACCACTATTTTTTCTTCTAAAACTATTTGATAAGTAATTTGATAGTTATTGAAATATTGTTGATAATGAAATATCAAAGCTGCTCTTTCTGATTCAATGAATTTAAATTGAATGTTATTTTCAGTAACAATTTCAAAAGAATTTTCATCCACTAATCTTAATTTAGAAAAATTAAAATTGGTTACTGCAGAATGATTATTATTGACTTTTAGTTTTTCAATAAAACTCAACCAGGCGTTTTCTATCAACTCCTGAGTAAGTAATTGTTTAGGTTTTTGTTGATTGTTTTTTAATGCAAGTTGTTCACGAATTTTATGAAGAGAACCTAGCTTTACACTCGGCTTCTCCATAGTATGTTGATCAACTGGGGCTATTATTTCTTTTTTGTTTTTGGGTGCGCTTTCTTCGGCTTCAATAATCAGTGTTGCCTGAGGTTTTGGTAATTCTTTTTTTGTTGTTTTTGATGATTGATCAGGTATTTCACTGAATCCAATGCTTTTAAATTGAACAGCTTTCGCTACCGAACTAAGTTTTTTTTTTGAAAGTCCTTCGCCGTCTGAAGCCAATTGAACGGCTTGTGTTAAATAGCAAAGTTTGATTAATAACAATTCGACATGAAGTTTTTTATTTCTAGCCTGCTTAAAATAAACAATAGCATCATTAATGATATTTAAGCTAGAGATAAGCCAACCTGTATCCACTAATTGTGCTTGTTCTTGATACCTAGGTTTAAAATCTTCTGCTACTTCCAATAAGGAGATAGCTTTCTGGTCCTTACACACCAATAAGTTTCTGATAAATTCTGCAAACCCTTCAAGCAAGGTATCTGCTTCAAATCCTTTTTGTATAATGTTGTCGAATAACAATAAGCAATCACTTAATTGCTGGTGTTGCATTTGATCAATCATTTTGAAATAATAATCTTCATCTAAGATATTAAGATGCTCGAGTGTATTAGCATACGTTAGTTTGCCTTCTGTAAAACTTACTATCTTATCTAGTATGCTCAACGCGTCTCGTAAACAACCTTCGCTTTTTTGAGCAATAACATGCAATGCAGAGGGTTCGGCAGTTATTTCTTCTTTTTTTACTATTTCAGTTAAATGTTCTACAGTATCATTAACGGTTATACGTTTGAAATCAAAAATCTGACATCTGCTTAATATAGTTGGAAGAATTTTGTGTTTTTCTGTGGTAGCCAAAATGAAAATTGCAAATGGCGGCGGCTCTTCCAAGGTTTTTAAAAAAGCATTAAATGCACTCGTGCTCAACATGTGAACCTCATCCACAATATATACTTTATATGCTCCTGCTTGAGGAGCAAACCTGATTTGATCAACCAAAGCCCTAATATCATCAACGCTATTATTACTAGCGGCATCTAATTCATGTATATTGAAAGAATTACCATTGTCAAATGAAACACAGCTGTTACATTTGTTACAAGCCTCGCCATCTTTTCCTCTTTTTTCACAATTAATTGTCTTTGCTAAAATCCTAGCGCATGTTGTTTTACCAACCCCTCTTGGACCACAAAATAAAAAAGCATGAGCAAGTTGGTTATTATTGATTGCATTTTTTAAGGTAGTAGTGATATGAGATTGCCCAATAACAGTACTGAAATTTTGAGGTCTGTATTTTCTGGCTGAAACGATGAATTTATCCATGATATTTTTGCTAACTAAAAAGCGAATTCAAATTTAAACTATTATTCAAGAATTACGCAAGAATAGGATGTCTTTTAAATGGAATAGTTGGATCAAATTGATAGCGATAAGTTGTAAGCCTTCTAGATTCATAAACATCTCCTAAATGCTGAGCAATATTGATCATTTTGGGATTGAATTCACCAATCCATTGCATTTCATATTTAGTATAATGTAATTCATCAGATTGTACTAATTTGGCCGAAGAGCCAATAATATATGCATCTACGCCCTTACCTTGAAATTCCGGAATGACTCCAAACACTAAACCGGTAAATTTGTTGTTTTTTTTGAATTGTTTAAGCCATAAAAACTTAAGCTTATGTATCAAACCAAATTTTCCATGTAGATGTTTAAACCATTGATTGAGGTCTGGCAAATTTATAAAAATTGCAATAGGCTTATTTTGATGATAGGCAAACCAAATTATTTTTTCATCCATAACCGGCTTCATTTTTTTAAAGAGGAGAAGCACCTGTTCTTTTGAAATTTCTTTAAGGCCCCCGTGACCAGCCCAAGCTTTATTATACACTTCACTGAAATCTTCTGCAAATTTTTGAAGCTGATATTTTTTTAAATGTATGCATGTATAATTTGGATCTTTTGCAATAGCATCATGACGGTCCCAGATTTTTTTTTCTAATGGTTTTTTCGCATCTGTTCCAAAGCATATTTGATCATAAAAAGATTTAAACCCATAATTTTCAAATAATGTTTGATAATAGGGTGGATTGTAGTTCATGCAGTATAAAGGTTCTTCAAAACCCTTTACTAGCAAACCCCACCACCTGTCTCGCTCTCCAAAATTGATAGGTCCATCCATTGCCATCACTCCATTATTGAGTAACCAATGTTTTGCATTATCAAAAAGTAAATCTGCCACATCCTGCCGATTAACACATTCAAAAAATCCAATTCCACCAACTGCAAATTCATCGCCTTTATTTTTATATTTCTTATTAACAAAAGCTGCTATTCTTCCAATTAGATTTTTTTGTTCATCTACAACAATCCACCTTTCTATTTTTCCGAATCGAAAGGCTTTGTTCTTTTTTTCATCAAATACCTCTTCAATATCTTTATCTAAAGGTTGAATCCAGGCGGTATCATTTTTATAAATATTCAATGGCACTTTCAAAAAAAGCGATTGATCAGATTTTGAACGAACTGGAAAAATTTGCATGAAATAAAAATAAAAAATTGAAATGGGTTTACAAAAGTTCTTTTCGTAATTCGTTGGCCGTTTTTGATGAGCCATCATGGCTCCAACCCGGAGGCATAAAAAGATATTTCAATTTTGTGAAGAAGGAAATGTTTTTTGAGATGTCTTTTTTTATTGACATCCATTCATGAAAAATAAGATAAAAAGGGTTGTTTGAATCTTTCTTTGGACTTGTAAGTCCATATTTTACTGGAACATCATCTAATTCTTCTTGATAGGTGCCAAAAATTTTATCCCAAATAATCAAAACCATTCCCATGTTTTTATCTAAATAAACAACATTGCTTGCATGATGTACTCTATGATGAGAAGGACTTACAAAAAGCACTTCAAACCATTTAGGCATTTTATGAATGTATCTGGTATGAACAAGTATTCCATAGGTTTGGGTAATGGCATACATGAAAACAATATCAATAGGATTGAATCCCATCAGTGCAATAGGAATGAAATAAACAAATCGATATACAGGTTGAAAAGCAGAAGACCGAAAACCGGTTGTTAAATTAAAATCTTCTGATGAATGATGAGTTACATGAACTGCCCAAAATATTCTGCAATAATGATCTACTCGGTGTTCAAAATAAAAGGCGAGATCTTCCAGGACAAATAATAAAAACCAATAAATGTATTGATTCTCTATCATCATTAATTTGTGCTGATAACACCAATTGAGAATGGTTAAATAAAAAATGGAACGGAGTAATAAATCAATGCCGCCATTAAAAAAGGTAAGAAATATATTTTCAAGCGTACTTTTTATATGATAGTATTGCTTGTGCTGATAATTACTTAGGAGTATTTCTAATCCAATTACAATAGAATATAGTGGTATAGAAAAAAGTATAAAAGCAGTTTCTTTGGCTACTTGCATAGAATAATTCTTAAATTATGAGGCGTAACACTATGCATTAAAATATTATTATACCGACATGATTTCTTTTTCTTTTGCCACTAAATGCTTCTCCACTAAACTAATAAATTCGTCAGTTGTTTGTTGTGCTTCGGTTTCAGCATCTTTACTTTCATCTTCGCTTAAGCCGTCTTTTTGTAATTTTTTTATTTTTTCAATCGAATCTCTTCGGATATTTCTAATAGATACTTTTGCGTTTTCTCCTTCAGCATTACATTTTTTTACGAGTTCCTTTCTTCTTTCTTCAGTTAAAGGGGGTAAAAATAGTCTTATGGTATTGCCATCGTTCTGGGGCGTGATTCCAATATTTGCAGCCATTATTCCTTTTTCTATTGGCTGTAACATGGATTTTTCCCAAGGTTGAATTGTAATTGTTCTGGCATCTAACACACTCACATTGGCAGCTTGGTTTAGTGGAGTAGGATTTCCATAATAATCAACCATTATGCCATCAAGCATTGTGGGATTTGCTTTACCAGCTCTTATTTTTGTTAATTCGGTTTCAAAATGAAGAATAGCTTTCTTCATGGAAGACGAATTTTCATTTAATATTTCTATTACGTCAGTCATATAATTATGAGATAAAAGTAGATTACAAAGGTATAAAAACTGCAGGGTAATTGTATATATTTTAAATAGATTTTTATGCAAAAATCTATTTAATCAATTTCAATATTTTCAGAATAAAGTGAAAAAACTTGTTTATTGTTTAATATTTGGTTTTCAGAAAAATCATTTGAAATTATTTTCTTTTTCTTGTTTTTTCCTATTAGATGTATGGCTCCTAAAAAGCAGCTTGAAAGTAAAAAGATAATAATCATCAATATATTATTACCTAAATCTTGAAAAGCGACAGCTATAAAAAGTACAATAATATTTGCTGTTAAACAAATTAAGGTTGTTGCGATGTGAGATAAATTAAGATCAAGTAATAAATGGTGTATATGATTTCTATCCGGACTGAACGGAGATCTTCCAAAAAAAATTCTTATTGCAAAAACTCTTAGTGTATCAAACAGAGGCACGGCTAAAATCGCAAATCCAATAGCAGGAGATGAAGATAAATGCAATTTGGCATCAGGCAATTGAGCTACATTTATAAATTTTATCACCAAAATTGAATTAACAATGCCAATTAGTAGGGAACCGGTATCGCCCATAAATATTTTTGCAGGAGGATAATTATAAATGAGAAAACTTATTAAGCTGCCCGCTAAAGCAAAAGATAAAATTGAAAAAGTATAATGTCCACTATAATAAAAGTAACATCCAAAGATGATTGTACAGAATAGTCCAAGACTACCAGCAAGACCATCAACTCCATCAATAAGGTTAAAAGAATTTGTAATTACAACTATTGTAAATAAAGATAAAATAGTGGCAGCAAAATCGGGTATATGGTAAATGCCCATGAAGCCATACATGTTATTTATTTGAATACCTCCAAACTTAATAATTATAAAGGCAGCAATTAATTGACCAATAAATTTTTTGGTTGGAGAAATGATTAAAATATCATCCTTGATACCTAATAAAAAAATAATAAAAAAGGATGCAACAAAATATTGAACATCTGTTCCATTAAAAGAAGGAACACATAATAAGAAAGCTAACATAAATCCAGAAAAAATACCTAACCCGCCCAGAGTTGGAATGACGGCTTTATGTATTTTTCGTTCATCTGGTTCATCAAATAGTTTTTTTTCCTTTGCAATCTGTATGATAATTGGGATTGCAAAAAAAGTAATAATAAAAGACAAGACAACACTTACTAAAATATGGTTCATTAATATGCTATTAATGTAGTTTATGTTTTTTGTGTGCCTTAGTAAGATGATGAACTTCAAGTTAATGAATAAGCATAATCTCCCAAAGGCTTTTTAAAAAATAAATATGGCTGTAAAGTTACATCAAAAAGCAGATAAAAATAATTTATATTGTAATAACAAAGGATTATTTTGGACGTGTAATTTTTTGATTTAGGTTTGCGTGAATTTTAAAATTATGAATGAATTACAAAATATAGCATCTCAAGTAAGACGAGATATAGTAAGGATGGTACATGCAGTTCAAAGTGGTCATCCCGGAGGTTCATTAGGCTGTGCAGATTTTTTAACAGCATTATATTTTAAAGTAATGAATCATCAGTCACCCTTTTCTATGGATGGTATAAATGAGGATTTGTTTTTCTTAAGTAATGGGCATATATCACCATTATTTTATAGTTGTTTGGCTCGCTCAGGTTACTTTCCCATTGAGGAATTA
>CANGGD010000056.1 GCA_947453295.1 Chitinophagaceae bacterium
AACCTTAAATAATAAAAAAACCTACAAAGCAAAATTAATTGGTGCTGATCCGGCTTATGATTTAGCTGTGATAAAAATTGATGAAACAAAATTACCCTTCCTAATTTATGGTAATTCTGATGAGGTTAAAATAGGCCAATGGGTATTAGCATTAGGTTACCCATTAAATTTAGAAACTACAGTAACTGCAGGTATTGTAAGTGCTAAAGCAAGAAGCTTAGGTTTAAACAAAGACAAAACTGGTAATTCGGTAGGAGCAGTTGAATCCTTTATTCAAACAGATGCAGCAGTAAATATGGGTAACAGTGGTGGTGCATTAATTAATACTGATGGGAAACTAATTGGAATCAATTCAGCCATTGCCTCACCAACAGGATATTATTCTGGATATTCTTATGCAATACCTGTAAATATTGCCAAAAAAGTTGTAGATGATATCATCAAGTATGGTACAGTACAAAGAGGATATTTGGGAATACAATTTTCTGGTGTTGCTGACATGAATGAAGATCAAAAAAAGAAAGCAGGCATCCCAGCAGATGCTTATGATGGCGTATATGTTACAGACGTTCCTGCTGACGGAGCAGCTGCTACCGCAGGTATAAAAAAAGGTGATAAAATTGAAAAAATTAACGGTGTTGAAATTATTGGTGGTGGAGAATTACAAGAACAAATAAGTAAATATAAACCAGGTGATAAAATTGTTGTAACAGTAGAAAGAGATAACAAACCTATTGCTTTAAATGTAACATTAAAAAACAGAGCAGGGAATTTTGATTTAGTAAAAAAAGATGAACAACTTGATTTATTAGGTGCAGATTTCATAAAACTTGATCCTAAAAAAGCAAAAGAATATGGTGTTGAAGGTGGTGTCGTTGTTAAAAAAATAAACAGTGGCGCATTGAACGATCAAACAAGAATGAAAGATGGTTTTGTTATTTTGAAAGTGGATGATAAAGATGTAAAATCTATAGAGGACATGAAAAAAATTGTAGGTGAAAATAAATCATTCACCATCAGCGGATTTTATCCTGGTTATGATGGCTTGTATGAATACCCTATAACATTAGAATAATTAGAATAATTTTTTGCAGCCCGCTAGTTAACACTCGCGGGCTTTTTTATTGGATTATCTGCAGACAAACGAAACCACTTGCCTCTAATTCAAACTCAATATTTTTTGAAAATCGATGCTTTTCTTTTGTAAAAATATTGATGGCATAAACAGGATGATCAATAACCAAATTAAAATAATTGATTTCATGGTGTAGATTTATCATAACAATCATGGCTCCCACTCCTGTTCCATTCTGAAATATGAAACTTCTTTCAGGAGCATCATAAAAATGAAAATAATCACCTATTGGAAGTAACTTTCTCGCATTTGAAAGTGTTTGGTAAAAAGAAAAAAGTGCTAATTCATGCTGCCATTGAATGGTATCTTTATCAAAAAAAGATAACCTTTTGTTGTTGGGTAATTCTTGACCGCTATAAATCAATGGCACAGAATGACTATAAAAAAAACTAAACACAGCAAAGGCTTTTGCAAAAATTCCATACTTTTCATATTCAGTTCCATTCCAACTATTTTCATCATGATTGGACGTGAAAAACAATTGCAATCCATTTTTGGGAATTCTATCCTTTTCTGAAAATAATAATACTTTTAATGAATTAGCAGATTGATTCTCTTTGCAAAAACTTTCCGTTTTATGCATCCATTTCCACGCAAAACTGATATCAAATACTTCATGATAATTTTCATCTTCAGTTTCTGCCAACCAAATCAAATTTGATTTTATCTTATCTACCTTTTGCTTTGCTTTTATCCAAAATTCTAGCGGTGTTAAATGTGCAAGATCTGCTCTAAAACCATCGACATCAAACACTTCTATCCAGAAACTCATAGATGCAATCATTGCCTCATGCGCGGCTTCATTTTGATGATTAATTTGAATTACATCGGTCCAATCATATGGTGATATAAATTCGCCCATTTCATTTTGAATAAAATATTCCGGATTGGATTTTGTCCATACATTATCCCAAGCTGCATGATTAGCAACCCAATCAATAATAATTTTCATTCCTAATGCGTGAATTTGATCCACTAAATTTTTAAAATCTGATAATGTACCAAACTCCCTATTTATTTCAGTGAAATTTTGAATGGAATAATAACTGCCTAAAGTACCTTTTCTATTTATTTTTCCAATTGGATGAATGGGCATCAACCAAATAATATCAACACCCATCTGCCTTAACCTAGGTAAATGTTCTTGAAAGGCTTTGAAATTGCCCTCTGCTGTGTATTGCCTGATATTGACTTCATATATAGTAGCCCTTTTTAGAAAATCAAAAACTTCATAGTTATGATGCATTAGAATTAGCTTAAGAAGTGAGAGTTCAATTTAATAAATTTATGCTTTATAGATTGTAACTTTGGACTGATATAAAATATATTCTTTGTTTTTGCATTTATAGTTTTTTTGAATTTCTATACATTGTATAAAACAATCGAGCAAGGCAGAAAAATCTATTATAAATGAAACAATTTACAATTCCTTTTACATACAGAAGTCCGTTAATAAATGCTATCAAAGAAATCAGAAAGCAAAACGACAAGATGAAAAAAGATTTCACTCCAACTTTGCTTGATTTTGGACCTGTGCAATTTTACCTGGCAAGGCATTTTGGGTTTTGTTATGGCGTTGAAAATGCGATAGAAATTGCTTTTAAAACCATTGATGAAAATCCAGATAAAAATATTTTTTTACTCAGTGAAATGATACATAATCCTTCTGTAAATAAGGACCTGCGTGATCGTGGTGTTCAATTTTTACAAGATACATACGGCAATGCTATAATTTCTCTTGACACCTTAACCAAAGAGGATATCGTACTAATACCTGCTTTTGGCACCACCATTGAAATCGAAAATAAATTATTAGCTATTGGCATTCCCATTCAAAAATATAATACTACTTGTCCCTTTGTTGAAAAGGTTTGGAACAGAAGTGAACAAATTGCAAAGAAAAATTATACTGTTATAATTCATGGAAAGCCTACTCATGAAGAAACCAGGGCTACATTTTCACATGCATCAGCGAAAACCCCTTCTATAGTAATAAATGATATGAGTGATGCTATAGTACTTTCTAAATTTATTTTAGATGATTCGGATGAAGCTGAGTTTTATAAAATTTTTTCTGGTAAAATTTCAGAAGGATTTAATCTTAAAAAAGATCTATCTAGAATAGGAGTTGTGAATCAAACCACTATGCTTGCTAGTGATACACAATCTATTGCAGATTTTCTTAAGCAGGCAATGATAAAAAAATATGCTTTAACCGAAGATACTATTCTGGATAGATTTGCCGATACGAGAGATACTTTATGTTATGCAACAAATGACAATCAATCTGCTGTTTATGGATTATTAGAAACACAAGCGGATTTTGCAATTGTTGTTGGTGGATATAACAGCAGCAACACTTCTCATTTAGTTGAATTATGTGAACAAAAACTTACTACCTATTTCATTGATCACTCCGATAGAATTACTTCAAGAGAAAAAATTACTCATTTTAATTTTCATGAAAAAAAGCAAATTGATTCATCTCATTTTTTACCCTCCAAAAATCAGGTACGCATACTCATGACAAGCGGAGCAAGCTGTCCAGATGCTATTGTAGAAAAAACTATTGAAAAGTTAGCGGGTTATTTTATAACTGAAGAGCAATATCAAAATGTGATCAATCATTGGATAAATGGCTAGACCAAATTCTCTACTAACTGTAAAGCAATCGTAAGTTGTTCTTCCATATTTAAGTGAGAGTTATCAATTAAAATTGCATCTTTTGCCATTTTAAGCGGACTCACTTCTCGATTTGAATCTATATAATCTCTATGAGACAAATTATTCTTAACTTCTTCTAAAGTTATGTTTGGATTTTTATCATGCATCTCTTTATATCTTCTCTCTACTCTAATTAATATATCAGCAGTCATAAATATTTTTAAGGCTGCATCAGGAAAAACAGTTGTGCCGATATCTCTGCCATCCATAACAATTCCTTTTTCCTTTCCCATGAGCTGTTGCTGTGCAACAGCGAATTTTCTTATTAAACCTACCGCTGCAATTTCACTTACTTTTTCAGCAACTACCAAATCTCTAATCAGCCACTCTACATTTTCATGATTTAAATGAATTTCATATTGATTAGATTCATGGTTAAAAATAAATGCTAGTTGAATGTTACTTAAGGCATCACTCACTGAAATATCATTTGTCCAATCTATATGATTTCTCAAAAAATACAAAGTGATAGCTCGATACATAGCGCCACTATCTATATATATGTATCCTAATTTTTTTGCCAATTGCTTAGCCAAGGTGCTTTTTCCACAAGAAGACCAACCATCTATAGTAATGATAATTTTATTCATAATGATATCTGATATAGTTGTACAAAATAAAATAAAAAGTACAACTTTATCTAAAATAATAAAGCCCCAAGTATGGGGCTTTACATATTAAATTTGATATCAAATTAAGATTGAGATTTTTTTTCTCGCTTTTTGGGCTCTTCCTTTATTTTAAATACAATCTTACCTTCTTCCTTGTTTAATGTTGCGAGCATAATATCACCAGGTTTTATGGTCATATTTAGTATTTCTTCTGCTAAAGAATCTTCAAGGTATTTTTGGATTGCCCTATGTAATGGCCTTGCACCAAATTGACTATCGTAACCTTTATCAGCAATAAAATCTTTTGCTTCATCTGAAAGCTCCAATGTAAATCCAAGATTACTTAATCTTAGCATCACACCCTTCATTAAAATGTCAATGATTTGATGAATATTTTCTTTTGTTAAAGAATTAAAAATAATCACATCATCTACTCTATTTAAAAACTCTGGACTAAAAGTTCTTTTTAGTGCTTTTTCAATGATGGCCTTATTATTTTCATCGATATTATCTTGACGAGACTGAGTGGCAAAACCAACGCCATCTCCAAAATCTTTTAATTGTCGAACTCCAATATTTGAAGTCATTATAATCAGGGTATTCTTAAAATCAATTTTTCTACCTAATCCATCTGTTAACTGTCCGTCGTCTAAAACCTGCAATAAAATATTATAAATATCTGGATGCGCTTTTTCTATTTCATCTAATAAAATGACACTATATGGTTTGCGTCTAACTCTTTCTGTTAGTTGGCCACCTTCTTCATAACCAACATATCCAGGAGGGGCACCAATCAATCTACTAACTGTGAATTTTTCCATGTACTCACTCATGTCTATTCTAATCAATGCGTCTTCACTATCAAACATATGTTTTGCAAGAGACCGAGCTAATTCAGTTTTACCAACTCCCGTTGGTCCTAGGAAAATAAAGGTGCCGATTGGTTTTCTTGGATCTTTTAATCCAATTCTATTTCTTTGGATAGCTTTTACAACTTTCGATACGGCATCATCTTGTCCTATCACTGCTCCTTTAAGATCATCTCCCATTCTACGCAGTTTTTGATTTTCTGCTTCAACCATTCGTTTTACAGGAATGCCTGTCATCATTGAAACTACTTCTGCTATATCATCTTCATCTATTGGGAAACGCTTGTTTTTACTTTCTGCCTCCCAGTCAATTTTCGCTTTTTCTAAATCTTCTTGTAAACGTTTTTCTGTATCTCTCAATGAAGCAGCTTCTTCAAACTTTTGACTTTTAACAACTTTATTCTTTTCTAATTTTATGTCCTCAATTTTTTTCTCTAGTTCAATAATATTTTCCGGGACATTAATATTTTTAATATGCTTTCTTGCTCCTACTTCATCTAAAACATCAATTGCTTTATCTGGCAATAGTTTATCTGTCATATAACGATCACTCATTTTTACACAAGCTTCAATTGCTTCTTTACTGTATGTTACATTATGATAATCTTCGTATTTGTTTTTGATATTGTTTAATATCTCAATGGCCTCTTCAACAGATGGTTGCTCTACTATAACTTTTTGAAATCTTCTATCAAGTGCTCCATCTTTTTCGATATGCATTCTGTATTCATCCAGTGTAGAAGCTCCAATACATTGCAATTCTCCTCTAGCTAAAGCTGGCTTAAAAATATTGGAAGCATCCAATGATCCGCTTGCTCCTCCAGCCCCAACTATTGTATGTATTTCATCAATAAATAAAATCACGTCTCTATTCTTCTCAAGTTCATTCATTATAGCTTTCATCCTTTCTTCAAATTGTCCGCGATATTTTGTGCCTGCCACTAAAGCAGCTAAATCTAAACTAACCACTCTTTTATCAAATAACACTCTCGAAACTTTTCTTTGAATGATGCGAAGTGCTAAGCCTTCTACAATTGCTGTTTTACCCACACCTGGTTCTCCAATAAGTATAGGATTATTTTTTTTTCTTCTTGATAAAATTTGTGATACTCTTTCAATTTCATTTTCTCTTCCAACTATTGGATCTAAATTTCCGTTTTCAGCAAGTCTTGTGATGTCTCTACCAAAATTATCTAACACAGGTGTTTTGGATTTAATTTGTGAACCAGCAGAACCTTTAGGATTTCTTGGTTGTTGACCAAACTGCTTTCTTTCTTCATCAAATTCCTCCTCTTCATTGAAATCTGCTTTAGGTGGATTGCTTGTAACAAAGCCCAATTCATTATTAAATCCATCGTAATCCACTTCAAATTGATTTAAAATCTGTGTGGCAATATTCTCTTTGTTTTTTAAAATTGATAACATCAAATGCTCAGTCTCTGCGATATCTCTGTTTAAATTTTTAGCTTCCAAAACTGTAATTCTAATGACTTTTTCTGCTTGTTTTGTAAGTGGCAAAGAGTTAATATTTGCGATATTTTTACCTGTTTTATCTTTTACAGCCATTTCTATTTCTTTTCTCAACTCATATAAGTCTACATGAAGAGCTTTTAAGATTTTTATGGCAGTATTTTCTCCATCTCTTATTAAACCCAATACCAAATGTTCTGTGCCAATAAAATCATTACCTAATCTTAATGCTTCTTCTCTGCTATAAGAAATGATTTCTTTTACCTGACTGGAGAAATTATTATCCATAATTTTAATTTTACGTGTTACAATAATAACGATTATTTTATTCTATTTAGTCTACTAAAAATATAATTGTTGATATGTTGAAAAATTAGAACCAAATTCTTTAAAAAGATGATTTTGGTTAGCTGAATGTGAAATGAATTATCTTTTTAATAAAATTGAATTTAATAAAAGTCTGTTCAAACTGAAATTTATTAGATTTTTAAATTATTTTACATCAAATCAAATTTTCCTTACTAATGAATGTCAAATTAGATACCAAAGAAAAATTCACAACAATTACTCCAGAAAATAAAGAGTTGTCTGCAAATATGGCAGAAGAGCTTTTATCACTTTTAGAATCGTATTTACAAAAAGAGATTCCACATATCATTTTGAATATGAAATTCATTGAACACTTGGAAGTTGAATTTGCTGAAAAGCTTCTACAAATGCAAATGTCATTTTATGAACACAACTACTCATTTGTATTTTGCGAAATCCAAACTAGCCTTCAACCTTTATTTGAAGAATCGCCAAATGTAACGCCTACAGAAAGCGAAGCCTGGGATATTCTTCAAATGGAAGAAATTGAAAGAGAATTGTTGAATGACTTAGATTAAAATAAAAAAAATAAACTAACAAGATATTGTTCGCCCTTACTATTTTAGGTTCAAATTCAGCCATTCCAACATATGGCAGAAATCCTACTGCACAAATTTTACAAACACAGAATGACAGCTTTCTAATTGATTGTGGTGAAGGAACTCAGCTTCAGATAGCAAAATATAAAATCAAATTAAGTAAGCTATCGTATATTTTCATTTCTCATTTACACGGCGATCATTATTTTGGATTGATTGGTTTAATATCCAGCATGAGTTTATTAAATAGAACTCAGCCGTTACATATTTTTGGACCTGCTATATTAAAAGACATCATTGATATACAATTAAAAGCAGCTGATGTAGTCCTTTCTTATGAATTGAATTTCTATGCTATAGAGAAAGAAGGCGTACTAACTACAACTTCAAAGATTTCTATAGAGGCTTTTAAAGTAAACCATCGAATTGAAACCTTTGGATTTATTTTTTCAGAAATAAAAAAACCAAGAAGTATACTTTCAGACAAAGCTATAGAACAAAATATTCCTGCAGCTTTTTATGAACAGCTTCAAAATGGTGAAGATTATATTGATAAGAATGGAAAAACTATTTCTAATGAATCAGTAACAACCGCAGCTCCGAAAGGTAAAAAATATGTTTATTGTGCAGACACCTTATTTGACACCTCCATTGTTGAGTTTATACAAGATGCTGATTTACTCTATCATGAAACGACTTATCTTAAAGACCAAGAAGAGAAAGCAAAGAATAGATTTCACAGTACTACAGTTCAAGCTGGCCAGATAGCAAAATTATCAAACGCAAAGCAATTAATTATTGGCCATTACTCTTCCAAGTATGAAACAACGCATGATTTTTTAGAAGAAACTAAAGAAATTTTTAACAATACAGTTTTGGCAATTGAAGGTTGCTGTTATAAAATTTAATTATGTTGTTTTGAGATGATGCTTTATTTGTTCGTGTATGCTTTTACTTAATGGCACTAATGGTAATCGAAGTTCATTTTGAATTAAGCCCAACTCATATAAAAAAGCTTTTACGCCAGCAGGATTATTTTCTGCAAACATTAATTTATAAGCAGGAATTAATTTATCATTTAAAATTTTTGCAGCATTAAAATTAAATTCAAGACAATGTTGTACCATTTTACAAAACTCAGTTGGAAGTGCATTTGCCACTACACTAATTACACCATCCATACCACAAGCCATTTGAGGCAACACCAAATCATCATCACCACTTACCACTAATAAACCATTTGGCCTGTCCTTTAATATGTCCATACATTGAACCATATTGTTACCCGCTTCTTTGATTCCAATAATATTTTCAACTTCATGAAAGAGTCTCAAAGTAGTGGTAGCTTCGATATTCCTTCCCGTTCTGGCTGGAACATTATATAACATAATTGGTTTTGGTGAATGTTTGGCTATTAATTGATAATGTTGAAAAATACCTTCTTGCGAAGGTTTATTGTAGTATGGACTGGCACTCAAAATAGCAGCTGCATTTTCAAGTGGCAAAGTTTCTAAATCATGCAATAAACTTCTTGTGTCGTTTCCCCCTACACCAATTACGACTGGAACTCTTTGATTAACATAATTGAAAGTAAATTGAATCAATTCGATTTTTTCTTCTTTGTTGAGGGTTGGTGTTTCGCCCGTTGTTCCCAAAGAAACGACATATTGAACACCACCTTCTATTACATGGTCGATTACTTTTGCTAAAGCATCGAAATCAATTTGTTGTTTATTATTAAAAGGTGTGATAAGCGCTACACCAGTACCACATAATGCTTTCATCAATTATTAGTTATAATTATTTTGAAAATAAAAAAGTACAAAAGATACCAATGAACAGATATCCTACTTTTTGTAAAGATAAAATAAATCAGTCATTCAATAGTTTGGAACTATTTATATAATTTGAATTAGCAGCATAAACAAATAAGCAAGATCCTCCTTTTATTAAGTTAATGATAGCTGCTGATTGATTTTCGGGTACTGCAGGACAACCTAAGCTTCTTCCTAAATATCCATTTTTATTAATAAAGTCATCATTAACATATGGAGCACCATGTATAACAATTGAGCGATTCGCGATCTGATCGTTAAATCCTTTTTCGAAACCTGTTAATGCCAATGAATACCCATGTTTGCCAAAATACGTTGAAGCCGTTTCATAAAAACCCAAGCTGCTTTGAAAACTTGTATTACGGTTTGAGAAAGCGGTTGCATACAATAAGCCAGAATGCTGACCGTGTGCGACATAGGTTTTCAAGAGCAAGTTTTGATGATTTAAATCTAAAATGAAAAAACGTTTTTGAGAGGAAGGTTTAGTAAAATCAATTATTGAAAGTATAGAGTCATTAAGAAGTGATTTATTTGCTTTTAATTTTTCAAATCCTTTAATGGCATAATCAAAAGCCTCTTTACTTAATCCTTCTTGTTGCAACTCTAGCTTGTTATAGATTATTTGATAATGATCTGATTCGATTTTTGTAATTGGTCTAAGAAATGGATGATTAAAAGATTTGACTGTGGCAAATAGATTTGAACAAAAAAGTGTCAGAAAAAAAACAACTGTTTTAAATGTGCGTTTACTTGTAGAAATAATCATAAGGATGTGGATTAGGTTTTAATAAAAACCGAATATACATTCAAAAGATAGCAATGATTGATACAAAGTGTTAAATGAATGATGACTAACTCAATAAATAACTTTTTAAATCATTGAAGTGAGCATCCATTTTAATGGCTACTTTTTCTTTATTCATTAAATGTTCTATTGTAGAAGGAAGTTTTATTTTTTCAGAAATGACAGGTTCTACCACATCAAAAAACTTTACAGGATGGGCAGTTTCTGCAAAAATTCCAGCATCCAGAGGATGCGAATGCAAATAATTTTCTAAAGCACAATATCCTACAGCGCCGTGAGGATCCATTATATATTGATGTTCAGCATATACTTTTTCTAAAGTTGATTTTGTTTGTTCATCAGAAATACTAACAGCTGAAAAAACAGATTTCAATTTGTTTATATCATTATCAAATAAATGTAAGATTCTTACAAAATTACTGGGGTCGCCAACATCCATAGCGTTTGAAATAGTTGGAATAGATTGTTGTGGTTTGTATTCGCCAGTTCTTATGAAATCTGGTACAACCTCATTTGCATTACAAGCCGCTAAAAAATGTTTAATTGGAAGTCCTGTTTTTAATGCTAGAAGACCAGCGCATATGTTTCCAAAATTGCCACTAGGCACTGCAATAACAGGTGGATTTTTTTTATCATTCCATTGTTTATAGGCAAGAAAATAAAAAAACTGTTGAGGCAACCAACGGGCAACATTAATCGAATTTGCAGAGGTAAGAAATAAATTGGATTTTAAATCTTCATCCATAAATGCAAGTTTCACCATTCTTTGACAATCATCGAATGTGCCATTTACTTCAATCGCTTTGATGTTATTACCCAGTGTTGTTAATTGTTTTTCTTGTACAGTACTTACTTTACCAGATGGATATAATATTACCACTTCCACACCTTCCACATCAAAAAAACCATCGGCTACAGCACCGCCTGTGTCTCCAGAGGTGGCAACCAGTACCGTTACTTTAGCATCTTGATCTTTTACAAAATAGCCCAAACATCTACTCATAAAACGTGCGCCAACATCTTTAAATGCCAGTGTATTCCCATGAAACATTTCAAGCGCAGAAATGCGTTGCGTTATAGATACTAAAGGGATTGAAAAATTAATTGTTTGAGCAACAATATCTTGTAAAATAGAAGAAGGAATTGCATTACCAACATAAGGAGCAATTACAGTAAAGGCTATTTCTTCATTACTATACTGGTTTATATTTTTAATAAAATCCAATTCAAGTGCAGGTAAATTAGTTGGGAAATAAAGTCCCTTATCAGGTGCTTGACCATTAATTGTAGCTTGTTTAAAATCTACAAGAGGTGATTGATTGTGTAAACTAAAATATTGCATTCTGTTTTTTTTATTTAAATGATTTCAACACCATTTTGCGCGATGGTTGTAACGTAAGATTTATACTCTATTTTTAAATTATCGTATACTGATTTCATTTTCGATTCTACTTCATTAGCGATTGTCTCGGATTCACTAAGCATGAACAAAGAAGGACCGCTACCAGAAATACCGCCACCTAGCGCACCTGCTTGCAATGCCAGTGATTTTGCCTTATCGAAGCCGGGGATTAACTTGCTTCTTACGGGTTCAACAATAATATCAGTCAATGATCTACTGATCAATGAAAAATCATGATTTAAAAATCCAGTAAT
>CANGGD010000057.1 GCA_947453295.1 Chitinophagaceae bacterium
AAATGAACACAGAAGAGCTATATAATTTTTTTAGATGCTTAGAGGATCCATATCCAAATGGATATATCGAAGATGAGAAAGGAAAACTTTATATTAAACTTGTAGAATATAAAAAACATGAGTAGAATAAATGTTATTTTTTGTGGATATAGAGATTGGGCAAACACTATATTCAAGTCTGTAGAAAAGCATAAAAATATCAATGTAAAAAAGATTATTACAACCTACGATGAATATAAAGACTTTGAATTACATCCAATAACTGATGTAGACTTAGTTTTATTTATAGGGTGGAGTTGGATTATTCCAGATAATTTTACAAATAGTCATGTTTGTATAGGAATACACCCATCAGATTTACCTCAATACAGGGGAGGATCACCCTTGCAAAATCAAATAATTAACGGTATCAGTAATAGTAAAATTTCCTTGATTACCCTGTCTAGCAAATTAGATGCTGGTGAAATATGGCTAAAAGAAGACTTGTCATTAATTGGTGATTCAATGAATGAAATATTTGATAATATAATTCTTAGTTCTATTAGATTATTAAATACTTTTTTTAACAGTTATCCAAAATTAAAACCCGAATTACAAGATTTATCAAAAGGGTCATATTTTAAAAGAAGAAAGCCCGAAGAAAGCAAATTGAATTTAAATCAATTAAATAATATGTCATTATTAGAGTTGTATAATTTTATTAGGTGTTTAACAGATCCTTACCCAAATGCATATTTAGAAGATAAAGAAGGAAATAAACTTTTATTTAAAAATGTCACTTATATTCCAGTAAAAAAAATTTGAATTATAGAAAACTAAATTTTTGTAAATAGATGTTTAAAAATATTATATCAAATTATATTGGAAGATTTTTTGGGATTATTTCTGTATTTATCTTTGTTCCTTTTTATATCAAAATTTTAGGAATAGAAGCTTATGCTATAATAAATTTTTATACATTGTTGCTTACTCTAATGTATTTTGCAGATGCAGGCTTAACTGCGACTTTGAATAGAGAAATAGCGCGAACTGATGACAAGCAATACTTGGGTAATATGTTGTTTACAATAGAAAGATTGTATTTATGTATTTGCCTTTTAATTGTCGTATTTATAACATTGTTTTCAGGGATAATTGCTCAAAACTGGCTTAAGTCTCAATTAATTAGTTCTAATGATTTGAGAACTTATATAGTATTGATGGGTTTAAGTATAGCATTTCAGTTGTTTACTACTCTTGAGAGTAGTGGATTGATGGGGCTCGAAAAGCAAGTATTAGCAAATACAATTCAGGTTTCGAGTAATATATTTCGTTCAGCTATTGTTTTATTGCCGCTTTATTTTTATCCCAAACTTTCAACTTTTTTTATATGGCAACTCTTAATTAACATGATATTCTTTTTTATAATGCGATACAATTTATGGAAACAGATAAAAAATGGGTTATCATACAATTTTGATAAAAATGTTTTAAAAACAGTTGGAAAATTTGCAAGTGGAATGTTATTCATGACAATATTATCTTCGTTGAATACTCAAGTAGATAAATTAGTAATTAGTAAATTATTGTCATTAAAACAATTTGGTTATTATTCCTTAGCTGGTATATTAGCGCAGATACCAGTATTAATAATTACCCCAATTGCTGTTGCTATACTACCAAGAATGGTTAAATTTTCTGAGATAAGCGATACTATAGGGTTATCTAAAATTTTTCATATTTATTCATTTATACTTTCATCCTTAGCCTCGTCTTCAGCCTTAGTACTTTTTCTATTTACAAAAGATTTTATTTTGATATGGACTCACAATGTTGAAATTGCTTCTTCAATTGAAAATGTTACCAAAATATTGCTTATAGGCGGATTTTTTTTATCGCTTCAGTTTATGCCATATTATTTAGCAATGGCTAATGGTCATACTCAAACGAATGTCAAATTGGGCGTAGTATCAATATTATTAATTATTCCAGCATTGTTTTTTCTTGTTAAGACGAATGGATTAATTGGAGCCTCATATATTTGGCTAATATTTAACGTCGTAGCTTTTTTTTATTTAGGTTATTTTTTAATTGACAAATTCTTAAAAAATGAATTTAAAAAATGGTTGTTTTATGATAATCTTATTCCTATAATTGTTACTCTTTGTGTTGGATTTATTTCTTTTATTGCAACGAATAATTTGCCCCATGGGTTCTATATATTAATCTATTCTATATTAATTGGTTTAATTTCTTTGAGTGTAAATCTCTTCGTATTTGTTAAATTATATCCCCAATATAACTTGTTAGATTTCATGGGATTAAAAAAACATACTTAAATGGAAAATGCCAAGACTCCATTACTTACAATAGTAATTGCAACCAAAAATAGGGAATATTATTGTATCGAGGCCATAAAGTCTATTTTGTCACTTAAATCAAATAAAATAGAACTGGCGGTTTCTGATAATAGCGACTCGGATCTAATTAAAATATTTGTTGAAAGTTTAATTGATATCCGATTAAAATATGTTTACAATAATTCGCTAACAAGTTCAATAGGTAATTTTAATAGGGCGCTTGCATTAGCAACCGGTGAATATGTTTGTGTTATTGGAGATGATGATGGAATTAATCCAGAAATAATAGATATTACAAATTTTGCCTTATGTAACAACTTGGATGCTATTTCTGGAAGTATGTGCGCGAATTACAGGTGGGAAGGAACAGATGCACCTAATACCTTATTTACTAAAATGACTGGTAGCACACTCACAATCGTTCCCTTCAATGGTAAAGCGGAATTTATTGATATTAATTCTGCCTTATATGAATTCATGAATAATGGATGTACTAATTATGCTGATTATAAATTACCTCGATTATATCATGGTATTGTTAAAAGAAAAATCTTAGAAGAGATTAAAGATGAAACAGGCGAATATTTCAAAGGATTAAGTCCTGATATTTACTCTTCATTATCAATATCAAATAAAATAAATAGATACATATTTATTGATTATCCAATTACAATACCTGGTGTTTGTGGTGCTAGTACTTCAATTACTGAGGGACAAAAAAAAATTACTTCAAAAAAAATTAACGACATACCGCATTTAAGGTACAGAGGAGAATATAGCTGGAGTACTTATGTGCCTAGATTTTATTGTGTCCAAACTATATGGGCTGATTCTGGATTTGCTGCATTAGATGAGTTTAAGCGTTATGATTTAATTAAAAAATTTAATAGGCATAGTTTATATTCAAAAATAATACTAGCTGATTTGAGCTTAATCAAATATTTGTTTAAACACATTTACGATGACTGTAAATCATGCGATCGAAATGTTATAGCAGAAGTATTTTTAACTTTAATTGAATATATTAAAGGTTATCTAAGTCGCAATCTATTTCTAAGGGCGAAAAATAGATTTTTATTCATCATTGGTTTCAAACGCTTACTAATTTTAACTGAAATTAATAATATGACAAATGCTATGGACGCACTTAGCAAACTTCTAAAAAACCGAAACATTAATTTTCAAAATAATTTATCTGATGTTTTAAATATTCAAATTCAGTGATTTACATTTCACTTGGTCTCTTTTTTTTAATTTCAGCATTTCTTGAATTCATATCTAAAAAAAATATTCAAACAAATGTACTTTTCATTATTTTGTGTATTATTCTGGTATTATTTGCTGGACTGAGATCTGAAATTGGAAGTGACTGGTTTGCGTATTTTAATTACTATAGTAATAATACTGGAAATTTCGAATTTGGTTACAGTGAAATTTCAAAATTATTTCATCAATTACACTTTCATTATAATATTTTTTTAATATTCATAAATTTCATTTCTATTTTACTTATTGGAATTTCGATTTATAAACATTCTAGAATAACCATTTTTCCATTATTATTATTTTTTTCTAATTTGTATTTATATTATAATTTTAGTGGAATGCGACAGGCAGTAGCAATTTCATTTACATGTTTTGCCTTAAACTATGCGTATAATAGGAATTTTTTATTATTTTTCTTATTTGTTTTTTTTGCATTTTTATTTCACTCAACAGCGATTGTATTTTTGCTTGTTTATTTTCTTCCTCGTAAAACAATAAATTTCAAACACTTATTAATATTGATTCTAATTTTTATTGGCCTATATACAATTAAAGAAAAACTTTTTTTTGCTTTAGCGGAATTTAAGGATGTTAATTTTTATACTGTAGTTCAAGAAAAATCAGATTCAATAATTACCGAATTTTATATCGGGGCGTTAGTTCGGCTTTTGTTGATTTTTGTTATAATAGCATTTGCTAGGAAAATGTTAGAAAATGTAAAGTTTATTTATTTTTTTAATATATATATATTCGGAATATTTTTATTTATGTCTACATATTTGATTTCACCAGATATTGGGGTAAGATTGAGTTCTTATTTTACAATTATAGATATTTTTTTACTTGGCAATATTTTGAGTTCTGTAAACTTTAGAAAGAAACTTGCTATTAGTATGCTTTATTCAATAATAATATTTTATAAGTTGTCGTGGTACTCTGGAATTGATTCTTACTACTATAAAACAATTTTTAATTTATGAAAAATATAATAAAATATAGATACGGTCTTTTTTCAGCACTTCTATTACATTTATTAATGTTTTTAACTGGTTATGTTCAAGAAGATGCATTTATATCATTTAAAGTAGGGTTCAACCTGGCTGATTATGGCGTCTATTCAAATAATGTCAATGAATTTTATTCTGGCGCAACCAGCTTACTCTACGGGCATTATATAGCATTAATCAGAATTTTATTTGGTATAAATTCACTATTTATAATTAGAATTTTAAATATTTTTTACTGTCTTTTCTCGTCCTTTCTTTTAACAGAGGCTGTTAGTCATTTTAATTTAAAAAATAATAAATTAAATTTTAATGTATTATTTTTTGTGATTGCGGCAAATCCCGCGATTTTAAAGATAAGTGGATCAGGGATGGAAACATCTCTTCTCTTATTCTTTATGAGCCTATTTATTTTTTCTGTAACAAGGAATTTTCGTTACTTAACATATTTTTCATTATTTATTCTGCCTTTTATTCGGGTTGATTCAATTGCATTTTCATTTATAGGAATTTTTTTTGTTATTTTTTATGATTTAAGGTTATCAATATATTTATTTTTATCACTTTTCTCGGGGGTAGTATCTTATTTATTTTTGAATAAATTATTTACAAATAGTTATTTGCCAGTTACTATTATTGCTAAAAAAATTACATTAATTAAAAGTGATATAACTTTCAATATTTTCAATAAAATAATTTGGAAAACATTTTTTTCCGAATCCTATTTTTTAGGAATTTATACGAGGTATCTACCTATGTTATTTTATGGATTATCCTTTTTTATTTTCTTTGGTTTTGTAATTTTTGTATCAAAAAAAATATTTAATGACATAACTTTTGAATATAAAGATATTACTTTCAAAAATCTTATAAAAGCCATTGTAAAAAGGCATTTCGTTAATTTTGTTTTACTTTTTTCTACAATATTTATACCGATTTCTTATGCGATTGGTGGAGTTATCTATCCCTGGTATTTATGGCCATTTTCTGTATTTGTTTATACTTTTTTTGTTTGTAATTTAATACCGTATAAAAAAATCTCTAATACCTTATTATATTTAACTGCTTTGTTTTCATGCCTTGGTTTAATGATCCAGATGAATATTGCAAAGCAGGATACTGGTTTTCGAGCTTCAATAGGTAGATATATTAATAGTAATTCTAATGAAAATCAAACACTTTTATTAGAACCAGCAGGTGTAATACCATATTATGCAGATTGCAATGTAGTAGATGTGGTAGGACTATCTTCTGGTAGAATAATTGATTTTCATAAAAGGGATAAACATAATTGGTGGTTAAATTATGTAATGACTGATTCGCCAGATTTTATACTTGATAGAGGGCCTGTACATGAAGGAATTTCAATTGATGGCAAGAAAAAACTATCATATTCAGAATTAATTTGGTTTAACTCTAATTATGAATTATTAAAAGAGTTTATTTATAAAGATTATATTGATAATACTCCAAGTTTTTTTACACCAATACTTAAACTTGGCTCATCAACTAATTTTTATTTGTATAAAAAAAGAAAAAATTCCAAAAAAAAGGAAAGTATATGACAAAATTAAAATATTTTATCAAACTAGCTAGGGTTAATCAGTACACAAAAAACCTTTTTATATTCTTACCTGCTTTTTTTAATCTGCAGCTATATGATTATTCAATCTTTAAAAATAGTATTCTATCTTTTATATCATTTTCATTTGTGGCGAGTAGTATATATATATTAAATGATGTTATAGATGTAAATGAAGATGTTCTACATCCTGAAAAAAAAAATAGACCAATTGCATCTGGAAGAATTAAAGTAACAGAAGCTTATGTTTTTTCATCAATTTTATTGTTATTAGGTCTTCTAGTTGCTTTTGTAATATCTAGTAATGTCTTAATTTTAATTTGTTCTTATTTGGCATTAAATTTTGCATATTCAATGGGTTTAAAAAAAATCGCTATAGTTGACATTGTTATTGTGTCAACCGGGTTTGTTTTAAGATTATTTGTTGGCTCATATTCTACTAATATTTCGCTTTCTCATTGGATTATTATCATGACATTTTTACTTTCTATTTTTTTAGCACTTGCAAAAAGAAGAGATGATCTTATAATTTATCGTGATTCAAAAATTAAGATGCGAAAAAGTATGGAGGCATATAATCTTAAATTTATTGATTCTGCACTTGTAATTTCTTCTTCCATTGTAATACTAGCTTATATTTTATGGTCAATTTCCGAAGATGTTGTTATTAAATTTAATACTTCTTATTTATACGTTTCTTCAATTTTTGTTTTTTTAGGAATTATGCGATATTTACAAATCACTTTCGTGGAAGAAAAAAGTGGGAACCCTTCAAAAATTCTACTTACAGACTTCTTTTTAATAATTACCATTATTTTATGGATACTTTTTTTCACGTTTATTAAGTTATTTTAATATTAAAGTATTCTAAATTTTTTATTTTAATTTAATAAATATTAAGTATTTCATTAGGTAACTCTTAGTCTAATTAAATAATTTAAAAATAATATGAAAATTTCAGCCTGGGGTAGATATCCATATATATCAAGTGAGCAAGTTCAATTAGATAATTCAAGTTTATGGTCAGAGCCTTTTATTGTAAATGGAAATCTAAGAAGTTATGGAGATGCTGCTCTATCCAGGAAACATTTAAACACGTTGAAATATAATAAATTTTTAAATTTTGATTACATAAGTGGTTTATTGACTTGTGATGCTGGAATTTTACTTTCTGAAGTAATCGAGGTCTTTCTACCTAGAGGTTTTTTTCCACTTGTAGTACCAGGAACTAAATTAATTACAATTGGTGGAGCACTTGCCTGTGACATACATGGTAAAAATCACCATTCTTATGGTTGCTTCAGTAACTCAGTCGATTCTTTCAAATTATTATTACCTAATAATCAAATTTTATTTTGTAATCGTAATATAAATACTGAATATTTTCATGCTACTTGTGGTGGGATGGGTTTAACTGGTATAATTTTAGAAATCAGTTTTTATTTAAAGAAAATAAATTCTAAATGGATTAATCAAAAATCGATTAAAAATAAAAATCTGATTGAAACTTTTGATTCATTTGAATACTATAATCAAATTCCATATTCAGTTGCATGGATTGATTGTTTGGCAAGAAAAAAAAATTTAGGTAGATCGATACTTATGGTTGGCGATTTTTGCAATGATGGAGATTTGTCTTTCAAGCAACCTAAAAAACTGAATGTTCCATTTAATTTTCCAAGTTTTATACTTAATTCATTTTCCGTTAAATTATTTAATAACTTTTATTATAGAAAATTCCCTGCCGGCGTTTCCGAAAATAAAGTTTTGTATGAAGATTTCTTTTTCCCTTTAGATTCAATACAGAATTGGAATAGGATTTATGGTAAAAATGGGTTTATACAATTTCAATTTATTTTACCAAAGGAAGTTAGTTTTATTGGACTTGAAAGTATTTTAAATAAAATATCTAACAGTCAATTAGGCAGTTTTCTTGCAGTTTTAAAGCTATATGGTAAATCAAATGATAATTGGCTTTCATTTCCAATAGAAGGATATAGTTTAGCGTTAGATTTTAAAATGAGTTCAGATTTGCCCAATTTTATAGAAAAACTAACAGATGAAGTAATTGAGTTTGGCGGAAGAATTTATCTTGCAAAAGATGCTTTATTAAAAAAAGAACAATTTGACATAAGCTATGAAAAAGGAAATGAGTTCAGAGAATTTAGAATAAAAAACCAACTTCACAAATATTTTAGTTCACTTCAATCTCAACGAATAGGAATATGAATAATAAACCCTGGATTTCAATCTTCGGTGCTAATAGTGATATTGCAATTGAAGTGGCTAGAATTTATGCTTCTAATGGTTATAACCTTTATTTATTATCAAGAAATGTAAGTTCACTTCAAAGAATAAAAGCTGATTTACAAATTAGGTTTGAAGTTAATGTCGAAATTTATCATTTCGATGCAACAGATTTCAAAAAGAACTCCGAAATTTATGATATTTTACCTACAAAACCTATAGGAGTAATTATTGCATTCGGTGTTATGTTTGATCAAAAAAGTACACAAGATAGTATCAAACTAATAGAGTTGACAGTCGAAACTAATTTTCTTGGTAGCATAACTATATTAGAAACAATTGCCAAAGATTTTGAGGCAAGAAAAGAAGGTTTTATTGTAGGAATCAGCTCTGTAGCTGGTGAACGTGGAAGACAAAGTAATTATATTTATGGCTCAACTAAAGGCGCATTTAGTATTTATTTAGAAGGATTGAGACATAGACTATATAAATCTAATGTTAGAGTAATAACTGTAAAACCTGGTTTTGTTAATACAAAGATGACAGAAAATTTAAAATTACCTTTCATTTTAACAGCCTCTCCAGTATATGTTGCAAAAAAAATATTTTATGCAGTAGAAAAAAATAAAAAAACTGTATATATAAAATCAATCTGGAGATATATTATGCTAACTATAAAATTAATACCTGATTTTCTTTTTAATAGAACAAGTTTATAGTTAATGAAAAATCTTATTTTATTTGATTTTGATGGAACAATAACAACTAAAGATAGTTTGGGCGAATTTTTATTTTTCAGCAATGGTTTTCTAAAATTTTATTTTGGTGCATTGTGCCTTTCCCCAATTTTATTCGCACATAAAATGGGGTTTATTTCAAGTGATTATTCAAAACAAATAGTTTTAAAATATTTTTTCAAAGGCAAATCTATTCAATGGATGGAGGCGATGGGAAATAAATTTTGTGAAATTCGACTTCCAGCAATTTTAAAAAAAGACGCACTTTTTTCTATCAAAAAACATATAAATGATGGTGATGATGTTTGTATAGTAACTGCTTCACTTTCTTTTTGGGTAAAACCATGGGCTGACTCATTAAATTTGAATGTTATTTCTACTAAAATGGAAGTAAAATTAAATTTATTAACTGGTAAATATAATGGCTACAATTGTAATTCTTATGAGAAAGTAAATCAAATAAAAAGAGAATATGATATTAAAGCCTATAAAAATATCATTGCTTACGGTGATTCTAAAGGGGATTTACCAATGTTAGAGCTTGCTCACATAAGTAATTATTGTTCATTTAATGAAAAATAAGTTTTATTTATTTCCGACTTCAATAAAGCAATCATTTAAACAATTTAAATCGCTTTTATATTCATTTGTTAATTGAATTATTTTCTAGATAAATTCTTTCTGATTTAAAAAAAAATTAAATGGTAAGTCCAATTTTATTCCTTGTATTTAATAGACCACATGAAACTGAGCAATCTTTTCAGATAATCAGAAATGCCAAGCCAAGTAAATTGTATATAGCAGCAGATGGCCCAAGAAAATTTATGCTTGGAGAAGATCAAATCTGCAATAAAGTTAGGGCAATTGTATCCAATATTGATTGGGATTGCGAAGTCTCTACACTTTTTAGAACAGATAATTTAGGTTGTAAAAGGGCTATAGTTGATGCAATAAATTGGTTTTTTGATTTTGAAAAGGAAGGTATAATTATTGAAGATGATGTAATACCTTCAGAAGGTTTTTTCCCTTTTTGTGATTTACTTTTAGATAAATATCGCCATAATGAAGAGGTCAAAGCAATTAATGGGTTTAATCAGTTTGGACAAAATGTAGTTAATAATACTTATTTTTTTTCAAGAGGTTATTATCCCTGGGGCTGGGCAACATGGAAATCTAGATGGATACATTATAATGAAAATAAAATTGATATTTCATTATTAAATGACAAATCTATTAAAGATATTTACCACAAAGCTGCAATTGAAGGTGTAAAATTCAACCTTAATATTATAAATGAAGGGATTCTAGATACTTGGGACTATCAAATGCTTTATATGATAATGGTTCAAAAGGGTTACGTTATTGTACCTTTTGCTAATTTAACTTCTAATATAGGAGTAAATGGCGCACACTCAACAAATAATAAAAATATTTTTTTTAATTATGGTAAAATTGACATCGATTGTTTAGTACATCCTGAAAAAGTTGAGGATAATAAGAAAATGAATGAAAAATTATGGAACGAATATAAGGAAGCCTATCTTTCTGTAAAGATTAAATCAATATTATTTAAACTTAGAATATACCTACCCTTAAAAATCTTCTATAAAAAAATAATGAAGTACTACATTTTATTATCTAATTAGATATAGGATGATTATTTTGAAACTCTCGATTATTAACCTACTCATTATGTAATTTTTTATGAATAAAAAAGTATTAATTTATTACAATAGTCTTATTCCATCTGGAGGAATAGAACGAGTTATAACAACTTTGGCAAATAAATTAGCACAAAATTACAAAATAACAATATTAGTTAAAGACGATCCGGTTTCATTTTATAAATTAGATGATAACGTTCAATTAATAAGTTTGGGTAACAATCTTAACTTTAATATGAACAATCAATTTAGTAGATTTTTAACCGCGATTAATTCTGTTTATAAAAATTCAAATTCTCTAAAATCATTTCTCCGAGAAAATGTATTTGATTTTTTTTATTTAGCCCATCCATTAAACGTTTTGGAGTTTCATTTAGCAAAGGGTGTTAATATTTTAGATACCATTATTACAGAACACGGAGCACCGAATGCTTATAATTTTGTTTACAAAAAAATTAAAAATTGGTTGTATCCAAAAGCAAAAACCTATATTGTGCCAACTACAACAGATACATTATATTATAAAAACAAAAATCTTCCAGCAGAATATTTGCCTCATTTCAAATCAGATTTGCTTTATGAAAAAGCAAATCTAGAACATAACATTGCTATAAGTGTTGGAAGATATACGGCCGTAAAACAGCAGATGGTTTTATTGGAAATTTGGAACTCATTAGTTAATACAAAGAAAGTTAATAATTGGAAATTATTTTTGGTTGGTAATGGAGAGCTAAAAGCTCAATTAGAAGAATATATTGTTAGAAAAAACCTGCAATCTCATGTTTTTTTATTACCACCAAGGACTGACGTTGAATTCTATTATAAACAAGCATCCTTATTTCTTTTAAGCTCCAAAACAGAAGGATTTGGGATGGTTCTTCTAGAAGCTATTTCATTTGGCTTGCCATGCATTAGTTTTGACTGTCCCTCTGGGCCACGAGATCTTA
>CANGGD010000058.1 GCA_947453295.1 Chitinophagaceae bacterium
CTAAGTTTAGAAATAAGTAAAATAAATTAAACATATACATAAACCAATAAAAATTAAAACAAAAAATGAGTAAGAAAGTTGTTACGATGGGAGAAATTATGTTGAGATTATCAACTCCTGATTTTAAAAGATTTGTTCAAGCAGACACGTTTGATGTTACTTACGGTGGAGGTGAAGCGAATGTTGCAGCCGCATTATGTAATTATGGACTTAACGGAACATTTGTAACAAAAGTGCCTAATAATCCTATTGGTCAATCAGCTATAAATCATCTTCGTCGTTATGGAGTAGATACACAACACATTGCAAGAGGCGGAGACAGATTAGGTATTTATTTTTTAGAAACAGGTGCATCTATGAGAGCTTCTCAAGTTGTGTACGATAGAGCAGGTGCTTCTATTGCAGATGTAGATGCTTCTGAATTTGATTTCGATAAAATTTTTGAAGGCGCTTCTTGGTTCCATACAACTGGAATTACTCCAGCATTGAGCGACAAAGCTGCCGCTTTAACGGAAGCCGCTTTAAAAGCAGCTAAAGCAAAAGGGATTACAACAAGTATTGATTTAAATTATAGAAAAAAATTGTGGAGCAAAGAAAAAGCGAGAGAGGTTATGTCTAAACTTTGTCAGTATGTTGATGTTTGTATTGGAAATGAAGAAGATGCCGACACAACGTTAGGCTTCAAAGCTAAAGACACTGATGTTACCAAAGGAGAATTAAACTTAGATGGTTTCAAAGATGTGTTTCAACAAATGAAAGAAAAATTCGGATTTAAATTCATCGCTTCTTCTTTAAGAGAAAGTCATAGTGCGAGCGACAATGGTTGGAGCGCTTTGGTTTATGATGGTAGCGATTTTTATCACACTAAACAATACAATGTAAGAATTGTTGACAGAGTAGGAAGTGGAGATAGTTTTGCCAGCGGATTAATTTATGGTTTAGTTACGGGCATGCCTATGGGCGAAGCTGCCGAATTTGGAGTAGCAGCAAGTGCATTAAAACATACTATTCCTGGAGACTTAAACCACGCAACACTTGGTGAAGTAAAAGATTTAATGAAAGGAGATGGCTCTGGTCGTGTTCAACGTTAATTGATTTTTTCTTCATTCATTAAATTTTATTAAGTGATTATAGACAGCATAACAAACGCAAAAAAATATTTCTCGGTTCATCCATTATTTGAAAAAGCATTTCAATTCATGAATGAAAATGATATCGCTTCTTTGGAAGTGGGTAAGATGGATATTTGCGAAGGCCTTAAACTGATCATCAGTAACGGCACAGGTAAAACGAAAGAAGCTAGCTTGTCGAAATTTGAATGTCATAATGAAAACATCGACATTCAAGTTTGTGTGTCTGGCAACGAAACCATTGGTTGGAAACCAAGAGAAAAATGCGTTATACCCAATGGAGAATACAATGCAGAAAAAGATGTTCAGTTTTTTAATGACGAACCGGATATGTTTTTCCAATTGTGTAACCATCAGTTTGGAATCTTTTTCCCAGAAGATGTTCATGCGCCAATGATTGGAGATGCAGAACAAAATATTATGAAACTTGTTTTTAAAGTAAAAATATAATTAATCAAAAAAATGAAACAACAAGCAACTGAGGCAATCGTAAAACAAGGAATTTTACCGCTATATTTTAATGCAGACGAATCTGTAAGTGTTGATATTTTAAAAGCAATTTATAAAGCAGGTATTAAAGCAGTTGAATATACAAACAGAGGTGAAGCTGCTTTGAACAATTTTAAAAAAATGGTAGCAGTAAGAAATGAAGAGATGAAAGACATGCTCTTAGGCGTTGGCACCATAAAAAATTTGAAACAAGCGGAAGATTATATTGCTGCAGGTGCCGACTTTTTAGTGAGTCCGGGTTTTGTAAAAGAAGTAGCTGATAAAGCAAATGCTATTGGAATGTTATACGCACCTGGTTGCATGACACCAACAGAAATTATAGCTGCCGAAAATAGTGGAGTAACATTTATTAAATTATTTCCGGGAAATATGTTGGGCCCCGAATTTTTAAGTAGCATTAAGGAGATCTTTCCGAAATTATTATTTATGCCAACAGGCGGAGTGGATACCACTAAAGAAAATATTGAAGGATGGTTTAAAGCTGGAGTTTGTGCGGTGGGTATGGGAAGCAAATTGATAAGTAAAAAATTAATGGAAGCAAAAGATTATGCAACTATAGAAACAGCAACAAAAGATGTTTTATCCTTAATTCAATCAATTAAAAACAACTAGATGAACGCTAATACTACCATGACTAAATATAGATGGACAATTTGCTCATTGATATTTTTTGCAACCACCATTAATTATTTAGACAGAGCTGTAATAAGTTTGTTGAAACCTTATTTAGCAGCAGCATTTCATTGGGATAAAGTTCAAGAGGCTGCCAATTATTCAAATATTGAAATTGCCTTTAAAATTGCTTATGCGGTAGGGATGTTGTTTGCCGGAAGATTGATTGATAAGTTGGGAACAAAAATCGGTTATGCTATCGCAACAGGATTATGGAGTATAGCCGCTGTATTACATTCTTTAGCAACAGGCACTTTCGGATTTAGTATAGCTCGTGTATTCTTAGGTGTTACGGAGGCGGGCAATTTTCCAGCAGCTATAAAAGCTACTGCAGAGTGGTTTCCTAAAAAAGAAAGAGCATTAGCTACCGGAATTTTTAATTCTGGTTCTAATATCGGTGCGATTATAGCGCCTTTAACTGTGCCATTAATTGCAGAAAAATTAGGATGGCAATGGGCATTTATTTTAACAGGAGCAATCGGATTTATTTGGTTGATTTTGTGGTTTCTTTATTATGAAGTACCTAATAAACAAAAAGCTATTAACCAAGCTGAGTTTGATTATATACATTCGGATAAAGAAGATGTTGAAAATCATGAAAAAGTATCCTGGTTTAAATTATTATCTTTTAAACAAACTTGGGCTTTTGCTGTTGGTAAATTTCTAACTGATCCTATTTGGTGGTTTTATCTTTTTTGGTTGCCCGATTTTTTATTGAAACAATATGGCTTAAAAGGTACCGCTGTTGCTTTGCCAACTGCTATGGTGTATGTTATTTCAAGTATTGGTAGCATTGGCGGAGGGTATATACCAATGAAATTGATCAATAATGGCTGGCCAGTTTTTAAAGCCAGAAAAACAAGTATGTTAATTTATGCATTTTGTGTTTTCCCAATAATTTTTGCACAGTTATTAGGAAGTATGAATATGTGGTATGCGGTGTTGGTAATAGGATTAGCAGCTGCTGCCCATCAGGCATGGAGCGCTAATATTTTTACTACAGTAAGTGATATGTTTCCTAAACATGCAACCGCTTCTGTTACCGGAATAGGGGGTATGTTTGGAGGATTAGGTGGTATTTTATTGTCTTTGCTGGTACAAAAAAGAATGTTTGTTTATTACGAAAGTATTAACCAAATACAAACAGCCTATTACATCATGTTCTTTATTTGTGCAGCAGCCTATTTATTGGGTTGGATGATTATGCACCTTTTAGTTCCTAAAATGAAAAAAATTGAATTGTAAAAAAAAGACCACAATCATTATAAATTCACAAAAAATAATTTATAATTTTACTTAACTGTTTATTTTAAAATTTAAACACCATAACCATTGCAATCCTTTAATAATTCCATAATGAAGCCATTTTTAATTATTTTTTGTTCCCTATTCTTTTTTTTCAATAACAGCTTTGCCAGAGTTACAGCAACAGCTAATGGAGAATACAGAACTGTAGCGAGTGGAGACTGGAATGACTTATCTACCTGGCAAGTAAAAATAGTAACTGGTAATTGGACTACTCCCATAACTTTACCTGATTCAACCTCATCAGTTTATATACAATACGGACACACCATTACAATCAGTAGTGCTGAGGCAATTTGCTTTAATTTAAATATTAGTAATTCAGTAGTTTCATCAGCATTTCAACTAGTTTTATCTGGTTCATATAATTTAAAAATATATGGATCAATTAGAGCTTTTAATGCTTCACCAGCAGCCACAGTGTATACATCCACAACTGTAGATGGAACAACTGAAGGTGCAACAAATTCAGCTGCAATTTCTCTTGTAGATATGGTTTCAACTCCTTCTTCTGGTGTATTGAAATTTGTTGGTGGTACTGTTGGGGTAGCTAGAAATTTTGCTATTGGAAGTTTGGATTGGAATTCTGGAGGTACAACTTTTAATGCGGAATTTGCTTTAAATCCTGGAGCTATCATTACCAATAACAGCGGATTTAAATTTAAAAGAATTGTTTTATCTAGTGGGCAACTCACATCAACTTCATTTATTTCTGCAGGTAAAGATGTTGGCGATAGTTTGATTATAAGAAATGGGGCTTATTTATTAAGTAACAGAACTGGAACAACAAGTCAAATAATTGCATTTGCTTCAGGTACATCAAATCCTTGTAATAATATAACCATAGAAAGAGGCGGCACACTTGAATTAACTGGGTTAACTCCTTACATTGATACTAAGAGCTTTAATAACAATGGTACTGTAATATATTCAAATACTTCCGCAGCCCAAACCCTTTTACAACCTACTCCAACAGGTATTGCAAATGGCTCTTGCTATTTATCTAATTATGGAGTACTTATTGTAAAAGGTGGTTTATCAAGTACAACTTCATATTCAAAAACAATACCTATCTGCACTATTAATTCTGTAGCAATTTCAACAATTAACATCAACGACACTTTAAGGTTAAACAGTAATAAAAACACATATTTTGCTAACCAAGGTACAATTGTTTATGGCTCCAATGCTACATTAGTATTTGACCCTTCAGCAAATTTAAATTTACCAGTCACATCAATTGAATGGCCTGCAGTTGGCGCTCCGAAAAAAATATTGTTTCAAAGAAATGCATGTGGAATAGTAGCTAATGCTACCCCATTTGGTGCTGGCGACAGAACAATTAAAGACACAATTGAAACAGTAAACGGTGCATTGCAAATAAATAATAATAATGCACTTTATTTAGACAGCGGTTCTACAGTGAACATAAAAGGAGTAGGTGGAACTAATTCAAATATAAATTACACTTCTGCTAATGTAACTAATGGAACTTTAATATACGCAATAGGTACACCTTCAAGAGGAGCTGGTCAAAAAGTAAATATTAATATTAATTCTGCACAAATTACAGCCGAGGGTAAAGAATTGGTTCCAAGTCATAATTATGGAAGGATAAACTTGAATATAGGTACTGGATCAACATACAGAGTGGCGGGAAGAACTATCTGTAATTTAAATAATAATGGGATTTTAGAATTAACTAAAGTATCACAAAGTACATTTACCATAAAAGGAGATATTTCTGGCAATGGATATATATTTAGTCAAAGAAATGGAGTAGATGATTCAGCAACTACGAGTCTAGTGATTGATTCTGCAACTACAAATAACACTACACAATATCTAAACTTTTATCCTAATCAAGATTTGTTTGGTTATTATCAACAAGTTCCTCCTAAAATAGATACTATTCAATTAAGAAGTTTGACTATAAACAGATATGCAACTGAGTATATATTGAATACACCATTAAAAATATATAGAGGCCTTTCATTAAGGAATGGAATTTTAAATGATAATGGAAATGTTATTTCTGTAGGTGGGTTTATAGGAAAAGATTCTGCTGCAGCAATTGCAGCAACTCCACATTTGGCCTATCATAAAACGAACAATTCATCACCTGGTAAAATTAAATTTTTGGGTAACTATCCTGATCCATCAACTATTTATATAGATTCTGTTCGTTTGGCAAATTTGGATATTTTAAGTAATGTAACAGTAACAGGTAATGCCAGCATAGATAAAAACTTAAAAGTTTATGCAGATTCTATTAAAGGCTCTTCTTCCAATAGTATAACAGTAACAGGTACTACCAATATTTATAACAATTGTGTTTTAAATGCTGGATTAAATGCATTAGATACAGTTAATTTAATTGCAAATGTTACTTTAAATGCTCCAATGAATGTGTATAAAAAATTAAACCTAACTAATTCAAATAATACTTTAACTACAAATGATAATCTTACACTAAAATCAACTGCTGCTTACACAGGTTACGTGGGCCAATTAGCCCCTAACGCAATAACGGGTAAGGTTACAGTAGAACGATATATGCAAGCTAAAAAAGCATGGCGTTTGTTGCATAGTCCTACACAGCATGATTTACAAACCATCAAAGGTTCTTGGATGGAAAATGGAACAACACCGGCTGGTTTTGGTACTTGGGTAACTACAAGTCAAGCTGATTATCAAACTGGAGGTTTTGATGCTCAATCAAATAGTAATTCAATCTTAGTTTTTGATCCATCTAACCAATCTTGGAATGGTATTACCGGTACTAATCAAAATTTTGATAATGTAAAAGCCTACATGACTTATGTAAGAGGAGACAGAACGGTGACAACATTAGGTGCAAATGCTAATACTACAACATTGAGAGAAAAAGGTAGTTTAAACATTGGAAATGTTGCTTACGATTTAGGCTCTGGTAATGCCGGCGATTTTATTTCAACAGGTAATCCTTATGCCTCACCTATTTCTTTATCGGGGGTAACATTAAATAATTTAGATAATACATTTTATGTTTGGGATCCAACGTTAGCGGGTTCAAATTCAGTTGGGGCGTATCAATCAATGTTATTAACCGGCGGGTTTGTTTCTATAGTTCCATCACCTTCAGGCAGTTATCTTAATGGCAATGTGAATATAGAATCGGGTTCTGGCTTTTTTGTAAAAAGAACAGCTGCAGGAGCTACAAGCATAACTTTTCATGAATCAGATAAACAAGATGGAAGTAATTTAGTAACAAGAGTAGTTGCTAATCCTTACACATCAATAAGAGCTGATTTGTATAAAAATAGTAATAACGAAAATGTAATTGTAGATGGAGTAATGAATTTGTACGATAATTCATTTTCATCAGACATTGATAAAAATGATGCGAAGAAATTATACAATTCAAAAGATAATTTATCAATTAGTAGTGCTAATCAACCTTTAGCAATTGAAACAAGAAAAGAAATTAATTTATCAGATACGGTTTATTATGAGTTGAAAAAAATGTCTGCTGCTAACTATCAGTTGGTGTTTAGTCCAGAAAATTTTGATCAAAAAAATATTCAACCAGTGTTGGAAGATGCTTATTTGCGTACTAAAACTAACATTAGCATAAATGGAAAATCAACTATCGATTTTGTTGTAAATGCAGATGAAGCTTCTTTTGCAAGCAATCGTTTTATGTTAACATTCAAACCATTAAATCCATTACCAATACAATCCACTCAATTAAGTGCTAAAAAAATAAACACTTCAGTTGAACTTTCTTGGAAAACTATATCAAATGGCGATATTAAAAATTATGCAGTAGAAAAATCTAATAATGGTAAAGAGTTTACACAACAGGTTTTGCTTCAGGTTCAAAATAACATGAGCAATTCATGGGAAGATAAGCAGTTAAATAATGGCAATAATTTTTATAGAATTAAGGCAACAGATGTAACAGGTAAACAAGTTTATAGTAACATCGTGAATGTTCTTAATAATACAAATTCAATATTTACCATTCAGCCCAATAACATAAAATCAGGCAGTTACATGCATTTAGTTTGGAATGAAAATCTATCTGGAAATTACCAATTGCAATTCATAGATGCAGCGGGTAAAATCATAAATAAAACAACCATTACAATTAATAAAGAGAATAGGTTTTTCGACTGGAAATTGCCGGCTAAATTAGCTATAGGAATGTACACTTTGAAGCTAGCGGGTGAGTTGCAAAATGCTACTCAACAACTAATAGTTTATTAAAATAAAACATAAGAAATAGGGTTAATTTTACCGACACCCTTTCCGGCAACGATGCCAATCCTAAATACTTAAGGTTTTATTAATCGAAATGTTTAAATGATAATGAATATTTAAAATAAGCATTAAAAATTTAGACAAAAAACAAGCTTTAACATTTAATCTTTGTACTTTTCAAAGATTAAGTTTGACATAGATTGCTAAAACAAATTGATTGAACTTGCCATTTCCTCAGTTGTTTTTCTCCAATCTTTTACTACCCGTTGAAAACTAAATTAATGTAGAACAAAGATTTTTTAATTATAAACAACACAACAACCTAACGATTCACTTTAATTAAATTGCCATGATGACAACATCTACCAACGTTTGTTTTGCCACGTTTAAAAAAGGATTAAACGGCACAAAATTTTTCTCAAAAAAATCAGTACAAAACATTTTATCACTATTAGTGATTATGCTTGTTTTTGTTAATGCAGGTCTTGCGCAAAGAGTTGTATTTTCAGATGATTTTAACAGAACAAGTGCTTTGTCGCCGGGAGGTACTCCTAGCATGACCTACACTTCTACACCAGTAGGAGGTACGATTGCCATCGGTTCTACTGACTCAGCATTAAAATTAACCGCAAATGCTACAACCAATACAGCAGAAAGGCAAATTTTAATGGGAACCACTACTACTTTTGCCTCTCCTTATAATCCTGTTTTGAGTTCAAATACAGGGTTAGTGACTTGGTCATTTAACATGAAAGTAGGTAAGCAATTGTCATCAAGTTTTGGTACTTCAGCAGCTCCAACTAATGCTTATGCTGTTGTGTTAGGATGTAATAATGCAACTGTAGATGGTTTAACTACTACTGGTTATGCAGTAATTTTAAAATCAGTTTCAGGTTCGGGTGCTACAGGTAATAGATTAGGTTTTGTAAAATTCAGTGCAGGTGTGAATTCAAGTGGTATTACAGAATTAGATACAGCTGCAGCCTTAACAAGTTTATCAGACAATGTGAGTGTTAAAGTAATTTTCAATCCAACTACAAAAGTTTGGACTTTTTATGCAAGAAATGATGGGGCAACTTTTCAAGACCCTTCTAATTTAACTTCTACTTCATTAAATTGGAGATTTCCAACTGTAACAGATAGTACCTATACATCAACTAGTTTAGGTTACTTTGGTTATGTATGGTCGCATTCTGCAACTGCTGCTTCTTCAACTTTTGCTAAGTCAGATAATTTCAAAGTAACAGTAGATGCTCCAACAATTAATACTCCTTCGGTTTCATCATTAACTGGTTTTATATATGGTCAAGGAAATGGTCCTTCAACCAATCAAACATTTACAGTAAGTGGTCAGTTTTTAACTAACCCAATAACCGTAACACCAAGTACAAATTTTGAAGTTTCAACATCGTCCTCATCTGGTTTTGGAAGTAGCGTGAGCATATCTCCCACATCAGGTACAGTATCAGCAACAACAGTATACGTTAGGTTGAAAGCGGGTTTATCATTAGGTACATACAATACTGATTCATTACTAGTTGCTTCAACCGGTGCAGCAAGTGCAACGGGAGCAACATCATTTAAAGTTTCATTGAGTGGATCTGTTTCAAATCCAAGTATTGCTATTAATCCAACCAGTACAACATTATTTAGTGCAACTACTGTTGGTTCAAATAGTACATCACAATCAATAACTGTAACAGGAGTTAGTCTTTCTGATAGTATCAGTGTAGCTGCTCCAACTAATTTTACAGTTTCAACTGATAATACAAATTTTTATAGCTCATTAAATTTACCTGCAGCAGGCGGTACTATATATGTAAGATTCAGTCCATCTGCATCTGGTTCTTTAACAGGCAATGTAACATTCTCAGCTGCATCATCTGGTAATACTCCTTCATTATCTGTCACAGGAACAATGAGTACTTATTATTACAAAGGAACTGGTTCAGTAGAAGCAACTTCAAGTTGGACTGCAAACAGTGATAGATCTACTGGTATCACACCTTCTAATTTCACAACTGCTGGTGTAACTTATAAATTCACAACAAATGCAACAACAACTTCTCCTTGGACAGTTTCTGGATCAGGATCGAAAATTGTTGTAGGAGATGGCGGTGCTGCAGATACTTTAACTATCGCTTCTGGCGCTGCAATCACTGGAACAATTGATCTTGCTGCTGCAAGTTCAGGTTCAAATAACTTGATTATGTCAAGCACTACACTTCCAACACTTGGATCTTTAGCAACAGGAAGTACAGTAACTTATGCGGGTGCAGGACAAACAATAAACAATTCTGTTACCTATTCAAATTTATCAGTTGCAAATACAACGGATTCTGTATTTTTATCTGGATCGTTAACTGTTAATGATTTAAAAGTTTACGGTAGTGGTTTGTTGATTTTAGATAACTTGGTAAGTGCTAGAGTATTAACTGTTAATGGAGATTTAAACATCAGTGGTACAAGAGGTATTTCAAACAGAGGAGGTTCTGGTGTAATGAATATGACATTGGCTGGTACAAGTAAGAATATCACTAATACTGCAGCTGCAAACAATTTCGGTAAAACTGGTATTATTATCAATGGTACTTACTCTTTAGCATCTGACTTCTATTACAATACAACTTCTTCTACAGGATCTACAGTTGTTAGATCAATTACAGGTACAGGTTCTTTAAGCGTAGGAAGTTATACTTTAAACATGGGAGTAAGTGCAATATCTGTTTCTACAATTAGCACAACTTCAAGCAGTGTTGTTAAAACTGCAAACGTTTCATCAACACCATACACAACTGGTATTACTTGGAATGGTGCAATGAGATTTACTTCAACAGGAATTCAGGTGATCATGCCTGGAACATACAATAAATTATTTTTAGATAGTACTTCTAATGCTGATACATTAAGAGCAAATACAACTATTAATGACACATTAAGTTTAGGTGCTGGAAAAATTTTAGCAAAATACGGTACTAATGATTTTACATTAAGTGCATTAGGTGCTGTAACAAGAACAACTGGATATGTTATAGGAACTTTGAAAAAATCAGTATCAGCAACTGGAACATATAATTTTGAAATTGGAGATGCTGCTAATTATTCTCCTGCTTCATTAAATGTATCAGCTGTTACTACATCTGGTTCTTTATCCGTAAGCTCTAAGCTTGGTTTAAGTAGTCAATCTGCTTATGCAAGTTTAGGTTTATTATCTACTAACTCTATTAACCGTTATTGGAACATAGCAGCTGATGGATTTGCAGGAACTTATGCTGGTACATATACTTATTTAGGAAATTCTGATTACAATGGAACACCTACATTAAGTTCTTTAAGAGCGGCAGTAAATACTTCAGGAAGTACCTGGTCTTATTTAGGTTTATTAACTTCAACTAGTGGAACTACATTAGTTGCTCCATCAACAAGCAGTATGGGTGATGTTGTATTTGCAACAGGAAGAGCAGTAACAATTTCTGCAGTAGATTCTTTCAAAAATGTAAATGCATCAGATCCAACATTTAGATATACATTAAATGGTACATTAGCTAGTGGCGATGCAGTTTCTGGTTCTTTATCAAGAACAGCTGGTGAGACTTCAGGTTTATATACTATCAACAGAGGTACTATCACAATCACACCAAATACAAATATTTACGACATTAGTTTTGTGAGCGGAACATTTACTATTCTTTCTGAAGCAAACCCAATTACTAATTTCACATCAAATCAAAAATCAAACAATGTTGTTAGATTATCTTGGAGTTCTCCAATTGGTTCATACGACAGCGTAATTGTTTTTGCACGTCCAACGAGTGTAACATATACAC
>CANGGD010000059.1 GCA_947453295.1 Chitinophagaceae bacterium
TATCAATAGATGGATTCGCCAACAATTCGTCATTAATTGATTCAATTTCTTTGATATTGGGAAGTCGCCAATCTGAAAATCCTGCAAGTGTCAAACCTTCTGCATAGATTATTGCATTTTCCCAAGTAAGTGTATCATTTAATGGAACTTTTTGCCAAACCAAATTTGTTAGATTGTCTTTAATAGTTCCATCTCCATTATCTATAAAATGATAAGCTACAGTGCTCGGAGCAAATGCATTTCTTACAGCTCTTGGACAATATCTCAAAGTGCCCCCCGCACTTATTGTTTCTGATTTTGGTTTATTTCCTACACCACCACCTGCATTGGTGCACCATACATTGGTAGTTGATCCTTTTTGAAAATAACTTGTCCACCAATAGTCTGCAGTGGTTTTGGTGAATTTTGTTGTGTCTATAGCAGGATTCGTTAATTGCTGGTTCAGGATACTAAAAGCTTCATGAGGAGATGGCAGTCTCCAATCTGAATATCCAGCCAAAGTAAGTGTATCGCAATAAATAATTGCATTTTCATAAGTCATTTCTCCGCCATCTGTTTTTTGCCACATTAAACCAGTAACCGTATCCGTTATAGTTCCATTGCCGTTGTTTACAAAATAGGGAGGATTGATAGTATAATCATTATCCTCTCCAAAAGTATTTGTATAACTAAGTTGTTCACCAGTATCTGGCAAACGCTTCATCGTTTTTGACACTCCAGTTGTCGTAACAGTTGTTGATCCAGTAGGCACCACACAAGCTGTTTGGGAAAATCCGGTATAGATGGAATCTACAGTTGTTGTGGGAGAAATAAAGTGAAAAATATATTTACTTAAATTACTTGTTGAATCTACCCAATTATAATTTACATGATACGTCAAATTATTTCTGGTATAAGTAAGATTATAGCCTGTATTAGTTCCATTGGGCGAGCAGCCTGTTATTGCTGCTCCAGTTAGTGGGGTTAATGCAGTTCTTACTCCTTTAGCAGTTGCTTGTGGGATGATTTGATAGTTGGCATCTTCAGTAACAACCCCAACCATATTTCCAATCATATAAGGAGCCCCTTGTGAAGCAGGTGTTCCATGGTAATGATATACCCCGTTAACTCCATAGTGTCCGTGGTTAGCATCTAATGTGGTCATTGGGGTGCCATCTGGTTCTTGTGCACCATAAATTGCAAAACCATCTAAAGCAAAAGCAACAGGTTTATTCGCTGCAATTTGATTATATAAAACCAGTGGTGCTATATGATAGTGATAATCATCTGCTCTACCACAATGTCCACCATAAATATCTAACTGACCATCAAGATAGGAATCAACACCTGTATTCGTATGATAATTAAAAATTGGAATGCCATTAACAGCCAACGCCAAGGCACCTCTTATAAAATGGATTTGATCCACAGGAATTGGACTGGAAGAAACAAGTGGATTTAATGGAATACTCCAAGCATTATTGTTATTGGCAGTTGTATAACATTGAGGAATTGGCACTTGTTGCTGCCAACCGGTAATTCCAGTCATCATTTCGTGATCTGCAATGCCTTTAGATTCCACATAAAAATAAGTATTATCCCAGTGCGTATAAATTTTAGGTTTAAAAGGAGCAAAAGCTGAATCCATGAACAATGGATCTGTTGTGGTTAGTAACGTTTTGATTTTTTTGTCTGTAAATCCATACAATATCATAACAAAGCTTACTAAAAAAACCGGGGTTAAATACTTTCTTTTTTCAATTTTCACTGCCTTTAGTGAATAGATGCCAAATCCAAAAACCATCAACATTAATAAATAAAATCCTAACTGGATTCTTCTCGAAGCAGTATTTTTTGTTTGTAAAAAATCATTATTTAGTTGTGAGATTACAGCGTATTTATTCTTTACAAATTTTTGATCAGCAATTGATAAATCATTTAGTGGAAAGTGAATGATTTTATTATTGATATCTTCAAGAAAGACTTCATTGTCTTTATAAAAACTAAAAGTTGCATCAACTGTAAAATTTCCTTTTTCAATTTTCCAATGCCTTAATACTATTTTACCGTAATCAATATCGTGAGAAAAAACATTGGTAACGAAAAGAGTAAAAAAGAATAAAATAATGTTTTTTTTCACTTAAGTAATTTTTATTAATGTTGTAATAATGTACCCGGCGCTTCAAATATTTTACCTTGAACTACAGTAAAATTAGCCCCTGTAGAGATTATTTGAGTTTTATTTAATTGACATTTTCCGTTAGTCACAGGGTCAACTATTATACTACTCCCTGCAGGCAAAACAGTAGGTGGCATTAATCCATTTTCCCAATTTGACGACACATCCCATTTCCCATTTCCTGTAAATCGATAGGTGGTATTTCCTGTTGGAGTGGTATTTTTTATTACATAACTATCTGCAATATCAAGATTATGAACTAAACTTGTCTCTTCCGAAGGTAAATAGGTTTTTACATAATCTACTTTAACACTATCGGGACAAACTGTTATATTCAAATATCCTCTGTTACATAAAATTTTACCATTAGAATACCCATATGAAGATGTCCATGGATAGCTTGTGCCAACATTAAAAGATTTTATATTTTTAGCAGAGGGCTGAGGTACTTCCTGATAAATCATGCCATCTTTTTCTTGCTTTCCATAGAAATGATCATGCCCATGAAAGTAAATGTTTACTTTATTCTCCAGCATTAATGCGTGAAGCGGTTCTTCCCAATGCTTTCTTGCTGAATCAAAATCCCATGTAGAATCAGCACTTCTTCCTCCATTTTCAAATAAATCTGCGAATTCAATACCTCCTCTACCATCGTTTCCTGATGGATTTCCACCTACTAACTGATGCGCAAAGACGAATTTATATTTGGCGGTGCTTTTTCTTAAAGTGTTTTTAAACCATTCGAATTGCCTGCTGCCTAAAGTCCAACCCCACCCGCCATGTTGAGATGGCTTTGTGAACCAATAAGGATCTATTACGACAAAAAGAGCGTCTCCCCAATTCCATGCATAATAATCTTCTCTTAAACCAACATACTGTTCGGAGGAATCATTTCCCGTATAGAATGAATTGGGATAGGGATTGGGATAATATTGCTTTCTTGTATTTGTTGCCACAACAGGCATTGAGCTATCCGTACCCGTTATTTTCCAGCCTAATTCTCCTTCATGATTTCCAATAGTTAAGAACAAAGGAGCTGAATGACATAATGTTCCAAAATAAGGCCTGAATAATTTTGTTCTATATAAAATAGTATCTTGATAATGAGCAATAGGACTTTGTTGCCCTGGCATTAAAACATATTTTTCGGAAAGAAAATTATCACCTAAATCAACTAAAAAATCCACTTTTTTAGCCAGCATATTTTGCATGCTTAAAGTAAGAGAAGCCGGTATAGTGTTAGTATCAAGATGAGGATCTGCTTCAACTGCGAAAGAAAATGTACTACCGGGAGGGCGGTGCGTATAAAAACTATGCTCAACACCTGCGCCAAATACTCCATTCGTGTTAGCTAAACGATATCTTGTACGGTAATAGTATTTTGTATTTGTAGTTAAGTTTAAAAAATCTACTTCTAATGGCAAACTATCAATTGTAGTGAAAGTATTTGTGGTGTTGGTATAAACGCCGGGACTTGTTCCATACTCCCAATAAACATCATAAGGCTGATTAAATAATATGCTGATTGTTATGCTGGTGTCGGTTGGTCGTCCAAGTATTTCTGAGTATGATTGTGCAAAAGACAAATGATATAGTAATACCAAGAATACAATCAATAAATTTTTTATGCTTGTTATTTTATTCATTGTGGTTGTTATTGAATGTTCAATGCTCCAGGTACAATCAATTTGCAATTTGGATTGACGTTGATTTTTGCTCCGGAAGATATTGTTTGAGTTGTATTTAATATACACTGTCCTCCAATTATTGGCTCGATGTATATTGAATAGCCTGATGGTAAAGTTGCAGGTGGGACAGCATTTTCCACCCAATTTGCAGGGTCAGTCCAATTGCCATTACCAACAAATGAATAAGTGCTTTTAGATCTTACCTTATAACTAAATGCGACTTCACCATTTTGATGCAAACCGTTTACAACATCTGCGGGCAGGTACGCACGAACGTAATCAACCTGAGCATAAGAAGGATTCACATTTACTCTTATGTGACCAGTTCCATCAAGTGTATCAGATAAATACGCATCGGCATTTGCCAGCATCCCAATTTCATATGTTGAATCTGCAGCCATAGGGCAGGATTGATAGGTAACTCCATCATATATTTCATGTGCAAAAACATGATCATGTCCCTGAAAAAAAACATTTACTCCGTTATCTTTAAATAGAGCATGAATAGGTTTAATCCAGCCTAAAGAGGAATCCCTGTAATTGTAAAATTTATATTGCGAGAACGCATGGGTGGCTGTAGTATATTTATTATACCCTCCCCATTCACATAAACCTGCATTGGTATAGCCTCCTCTACCCTCTCCACGAACATGATGACAAAATACGAATTTATATTTTGAGGTGCTATTTGTCAATGTATTTTTAAGCCATAAATATTGTTTTAGTCCTAAGGTCCAATTCCAACCTGTAGGCTTGTCTGTAGTATCGTTATCATATCTATATACATCCATCACAACAAATAATGCATCACCCCATGTCCAAGCATAATAATTTTCCGGGCTATTCATTCCATAATTTTCAAGGTCAGCATTGCCTGAATAAAATCTATTTGGATATGGATTAGGATAATATTTTTTTCTTGCTATTGTACCATAAACAGCCAAATTCTCAGGAGGTGTAGGATGTTGTAAATAATAACATTTTTCCCCTTCGTGATTACCTAAGGCAACATAAAATGGAATAGAATGACATACATTTCCAAGGAATCTTCTGTAATCTTTATGCAAAGAATCTACTTCAGCATTAGTAATTCTAACAGGGAATCTTACTGTATCTAAATAAGTATGATCATCGCCAAAGATATCTCCAAGTGTTAACATGAAATCTGGATTGTCATTTGCTTGATTTTCTAAAGTAACCCTAAACATATTGTCGACACCCTTCTTATCATATAAATGTTCATCTGATTCAATTGTAAAACAAAATGAACTGCCTTTTGATCTTTGAGTAATAAATGAATATTCGTTTGTTGTAGAATACAATGTAGCAGTTGAAAGTTTATACTTCATCCTGTAATAGTATCTTGTGTTAGGTGATAGATTATTGAAATCAACTTCAATTGGGATGTTAATGTTACCTGTATTTGAGGCTGTTGTGTTTGAATACAATCCCGGTGTTGCGCTATACTCAAAGTAGAATTGACAAGCTTTATCAAACATTACACTGGCTGTAATTGAACTGTCAGTAGGACGACCTAAAATAATATCAAAATTTTGAGCAGTAGATACTAATGAATAGAAAATGGTTAGTATTAAACAGAATATGCTTTTCTTAATCACGATTATTTATTTAATTAAGGATTTGACAAAATTGCTCTTTTTTTAAAAATTATCCTACAATTTAACAAACAAATAACCGATACTAAATAATTTCAATTTAAAAATTTAATGCAATTGTTGTTTTATACTTATAACAGCTTGATTTCTTCTTTTAATTCTTCCGAAATTTTTACGAGTATTTTGTCAATTCTTTGTCCATCCATATCTATGATTTCAAATTGAAAATCTTTCCATTCAAAAATTTCGCCGGTTTTAGGAATGTGTTCTAGTTGATGTAGAACAAAACCGGCTAAGGTGTCAAATTGATGCTCCCCTTCATTCATCCATACTTCTTTATGAAAATAACTCAGAAAGTCATAAAACTGAATTAATGCATCTACCAAATAAGAATCGTCCTCTCTCTTTACGATTGAATATTCTTCCTGACCATCTTGAGCAACATCACCAACAATGGCTTCCATTATATCATTTAGTGTAATCATACCTTCTAATGTACCATATTCATTTACAATAAAACAGGCATGAATTTTTGAGGTTTTTAATTTTTCCAATAATTGATAAGCCTTATTATTTTCTGGTACGTAAAGTGCTGGCTTAATTAAAGAAGCCATTGTTATATCTGATTTAGCCTTCAATAAATCTTTTACATAAACGATTCCTTTTATTTCATCAACCCCGCCATCGCAAACAGGATATGTACTGTAAATAACGTTTTCTAATTTCATCTTAACTTCCTCAACTGTATCTTTTATATCCAGCCATACAATGTCTGTTCGATGCGTCATTAATGAAGTGATATTCCTATCGCCTAAATGAAACACTCTCTCAATGATTTCTTTCTCATCTTCGTCTATTGATCCATGTTCGCTTCCTTCGGATATCATAGCCTTTATTTCTTCTTCAGTAACGGCGCTATCAGAAGGCTTTTTTATATTTAAAATTTTAAACAGAATAGAAGTGATCCCCGATAATATCCAAACAAAAGGATGAACTATAGACGACAATTTATTCATAGGACCAGCCACCACTCTTGCAATTTTTTCTGCCCTAATGAGACCAAGTTTTTTAGGCATTAATTCTCCAAAAATGATTGATAAAAAGGTAACAATAATTACAACAATTGTAGTGGAAATGATTTCTGAATAAGGCTTCAGAATGACTATTTCTTTAATAAATGGCTCTACATTTTTTCCAAATTTTTCTCCGGAATAAACCCCAGTTAAAATCGCTATAAGTGTCATGCCAATTTGAGCAGTACTTAAAAATCTTTCAGGATTATCAATCAGTAAAATAGCCGCTTTGGCTTTTTCATCGCCTTTGTTAGCCATACTCTCCAAACGAGACTTTCTTGCACTTATTAAAGCGATTTCACTCACAACAAAGAGCGCATTTAAAAATATCAATGATAATAAAATTATAACCTCCATCTGAATTGTATATTAATGTTTTGCAATTGCATTTTTATTTAATTGCTTTATGAAAATAAGCGAAATTTCCTGTATCGATTTTTTTCTTTTTGCTGTATTTAAAAAATCCTTTGTAAGTTTTGTTACCGGATAATCAAAGCCTTCAAAAAGAATTTGATAAGACACCTGTTGTCGATCTAAACTGATTAGATCATTTTTCTTAATAATCAAGTAATCTCCCGGATGAATTAACGTAGAATCTTCTATTTCCTTAATTGCGCCCTGTGCATAATAATTTAAACTGCGCCAAGTCGAATATTTATACAAGGCCAATTTATCCAAAGGGATTTTATTTTCTGAAATGTACTTTCCAACGTTATTACCGGCCTGAAATTTTAATATTGTAGGATAGTAAATTGCATTTAAAAATAAATTAATCCCTATTATAGTATACAAACACATTGCTATCAGCTTGTTTTGTATTTTATTTTTTGAAAAAAAATAAATCAATCCACAAGCAGAAATTATTGCCAAAAATGGATACACCCAAGATATTGATTCGAAAGTAAACCCTAATAGATAAATTAATACCATCCAAAGCAGAACAAAAATTCCAAAATGAAAATAATATAGATTTATAAAGTTTTTATTGGGTGTTTCATTTGTCAACAATTGATTGACAATGTAATCTGCAGTAATAATTGAGGCAAATGGGAAAACCACAAAAATATAATGTGGCAGTTGGTATTTACTCATTCCTAAAGCAATGTAAGTCAATACAAATGCTCCAAATGAAATTGCTTCTGAAATGTTTTCAATTCGAAATTTGTTTTTAATTATTCTTTTTGCTTGTAAAAAAAATCCGATTAAAAAAAACAATATCCATGGCATAAACGACCACAGCATGTTTTGTAACAAAAAGAAAAAGCCGGCATGGTTATTCCAATTGGACTCGCCTGTTATTCGGCCAAAACTTTGGGTCCAATAAAAAAATTTAAGCCCTGAAACGTGTGTATCTCCGTTTACAACTTTATTAGGGTGCAAATCAAATTGCTGATAGAGACCCCAACTCATCGGCAACAAGAAGATTGCTATAACTACTATTCCAATGAGATGCTGCCATTTAAATAACATAGAAAATTTTCGCTGCAAGAAAAAGTGTACACTAAATCCAAAGATTGGAACAAATAAAGCAATAGGTCCTTTTGTCATCATCCCTACAGCAATTCCTATACAACCAAATATGAGATGTATCCATTTTTTTTCTTTGAACCAACAAGTTAATTGCCAAATACTAAATATCACCCAACTCATCAAAATAGTGTCTGTTCTTATATCGTGATTCATCAAAATAAAACCTTGCGAAGAAGCTAATACAATTGCTGAAAATACTGCTACTCTTTTATTGTAAAATAATTTTGCAAATGAATAGGTTGAAAAAACAGCAAGAACAGAAAATAATATTGAAGGCAATTTGTATCCCCAATTATTTACTCCGAAAATTTTAATACTCAAGGCGCTTACCCAAAATAAAAATGGAGGCTTATCCAGATAATCTTTTCCTGCATCAAAAATTTGAAGCATGTTATTGTGTTCAAGCATCTCCCTACTTATTGAAGCATATTGGGCAGCATCAATATCCATCATATCAATGCCAACACCAAGCAACACAACAATCAAAATCAATAAAAATATTAGATAATTTTTCTTACTGGAATGAATCATTATTGAAATTTATCAAGTCTATTAAACTTTTGTGTAAATAGTTTTCCTGTTCCCCAGCCAATCATGCAGCCTAGCATTCCACCAAATAAAACATCAAAAGGAAAATGAACGCCAACATACACCTGAGCGTAACTGATAGCGGCTGCCCAAACTAAAAACAGATACCTGTACTTTTTAAAATACGTGCTCATTGTCATACATATAAACATAGCAACCCCAAAATGATTTGTTGCGTGCGAAGAAGTAAAACTTCCATTTTGACCACAATGATCTACAAGCACCCTTATCGAAGATGCCATTGATAAATCGTTGCAAGGCCTCAATCTACCTACTAACGGCTTTATGATATGACTACTTAAAATATCTGTTATAGAAGCTGTAATTCCAATTCCTAAAATCCAATACAAAGCTCTTTTTGGAAACTTTACAACTGCATAAATGATTAAAAATAAATAAAGCGGAATCCAATTTAATGGCTGTCTGATAATTGGCATCAACACATCAAAAAAAGCATTTGTTGCCTTTTGATTTACAATTGAAAACAACCATTTGTCAAGTTTGATAAGCTGATTAAACATTCGTTGTTTAGTTGAATTAATTACAAAACTTTTTGAGCAACTATAATCAATCTTTCACTACTTTCTTCATTAAAACTATTAAGTTGATAGTCGCCAAAAATCTCTTTAATAACCAAATTGTTTTTTTTGAAAAATCTACTAAAGTCTTCTATGGTGAATCTTGCTACTTCTTCCGTAAAGCTTATTGGCTGGGCAATTGATGGGTCTTCAACTAAAATTTTCTTGTAAAATTTTTCATCATCATACCATCTTGTTATGGTAAAAAATATGCCATCTATATCTAATTCGGTTTTATGTACAATTTTTTGTTCTGCATATTTTGAGTTGATGTAATCAATAACAAAAATCCCATTTTGATTCATTGCACTTGCAATTGATTGTATGGCATTATTATTTTCTCTTTCAGTTTTAAAATATCCGAAGCTGGTAAAGAAATTGAAAGCGTAATCAAAATAATTTATCCAAAATGGCGTCCTCATATCGTGTTTATAAAAATGGAGGTGGTCGTTTTCGGATTCCAAGGCAATTTGAATACTTTCTTCACTCAAGTCTATTCCAGTAACATCAAATCCTTTATTTGACATTTGAATGGCATGTCTACCTTTACCGCATGCAACATCGAGCATTTTGGAGTTTTGAGCTGGACGAAGGTGATTGAGGAGTTTGTCGATAAAATTAGCAGCCTCCTGCTCATCCCTATTTTTATATAACAAATGATAATATGGCGTGTTGAACCAATCTTTAAACCAATTTTCTTGCATAGTTCAAAGTTATGTGATTTTAATAAAGATATATGATACCAAACAAGGATGATAATTGTCATCAAGAAATTTTACTGACAACTCTTTGCTATATTTGCCAATAAAAAGAGAAGCATGGCTTTGATAAAAAGTATTTCAGGAATTAGAGGGACCATTGGGGGAAAAGCTGGAGAAAACTTAACTCCATTGGACATTGTAAAATTTTCTAGCGCATATTCGAAGTGGATTATAGAAAAACAAAATAACAGCAGTAAACAGAAACTAACTGTTGTTGTTGGAAGGGATGGAAGAATTAGTGGCTTAATCGTTAAGAATTTAGTAATCTCAACGCTCAACTCAATGGGGATTAATGTTATTGATGTTGACTTAAGCACAACACCTACTGTTGAGATGGCTGTTGTTTTTGCTCAAGCAGATGGAGGCATTATTTTAACTGCGAGTCATAATCCAAAGGAATGGAATGCATTGAAATTATTAAACAATAAAGGCGAGTTCATAAGTGGTGAAGATGGGAAATACATTCTTGATTTGGTGGAAAACGACAACTTTTCTTTTGCAGATATAGATCATCTTGGTACTACTGTAACAAACAACGACATGCTGGCTCAACATATTGAAGCCATAATAAACCACTCGTTGGTAGACAAGAAAGCAATTGCAGAAGCAGGCTTTAACATAGTTGTTGATGCAGTAAATAGCACTGGCTCAACAGCGGTTCCTCAATTATTAAAAGCATTAGGTGTAGTTAATTTTTCTGTTATCAACGAAGATATTACTGGTCATTTTGCGCATAATCCAGAGCCTTTGCCTGAGCATTTAAAAGAATTAAGTAGAGCTGTTGTTTCAAATAAAGCTTCTCTCGGAATTGCAGTTGATCCTGATGTGGATAGACTTTGTTTTGTATGCGAAGACGGTTCTATGTTTGGTGAAGAATATACTTTAGTGGCGGTTGCAGATTATGTATTGTCACATAAAGCTGGAAACACAGTGAGTAACATGTCTTCAACAAAAGCATTGAAAGATATAACAATTAAGCATGGGGGTACCTATTTCCCAAGCGCTGTTGGGGAAGTAAATGTAGTTGAAAAGATGAAAGCAATAAATGCAGTAATTGGTGGTGAAGGAAATGGAGGAATTATTTTTCCCGAATTGCATTACGGAAGAGATGCATTAATTGGAATAGCATTGTTTCTTACTCATCTTGCTCAATCTAAGAAATCTGCTAAGCAATTAAGAAATACATTTCCCGACTACTTCATAAGTAAAAATAAAGTTACTTTAGAGAATGGGGTTGATGTGAAATCTGTCTTTGAAAACATAAAAGACAAATACAAATCTCAACCAATAAATACAGATGATGGTTTAAAGATTGAATTTGATAATGATTGGGTACACCTTAGAACAAGCAATACTGAACCTATTATAAGAATTTATGCAGAAAGCAATTTTGAAACCACTGCCGACAATATTGCAATGCGTTTGATAAAAGATATACAAGAGTCTATTTAATAAGGCAGCAAAACAATATCTTATGAGTCGCATTTATTTTGACAATGCAGCTACCACCATGTTGGATGAATCTGTATTTAACAGCATGCTGCCATTTTTTACTGAAAAATTCGGGAACCCCTCTTCTATTTATTCTTTTGGAAGAGAAACAAGAATGGCTGTAGA
>CANGGD010000060.1 GCA_947453295.1 Chitinophagaceae bacterium
CCTAAGCCATCAAATAAATTCAAACTCGCAGGAAGCCACTTACATCAAATACTTCCTCAAAAAACAATTCATCAATTTTTTAATGCAGCATGGAGAAGTAAAAGCGTTGTGAACGAATTCTCTCAAAATAATATTGATATCTATCATGGATTAAGCCATGAAATTCCAATTGGAATAGCTAAGTCAAAATCCAAATCTGTTGTAACGATACACGATCTTATCTATTTAAGATATCCCAATCAATTTAGATTTTTAGATAGAATTATTTACGATTTTAAATTTAGGTATGCTTGTAAAAATGCTAATCATATAATTGCGATTAGTGAACAAACTAAGCAAGATATTATTCAGTTTTACAAAATACCCGAAAAAAAAATATCGGTTTGCTATCAAAGTTGTCATCCAGCTTTTAGTATTCACGCGAATGATATTGACAAGAAATTTTTACAAGATCAATTTGATTTGCCAGCATCATTTTTTTTATATGTTGGAAGTATAATCGAAAGAAAAAACTTACTAAATATCTGTAAAGCACTTAAAAAATTAAAAGACACAATTGATATTCCTTTAGTGGTTATTGGAGAAGGGAAAAAATATAAAGAAGAAGTCAAAAATTATTTAGAAGCAAATCAAATCCTCAATAAAGTTATTTTTCTTTCAGAAAATCAATTAGCTAAAAAGATGAATTTAGAACAGCCAGATAAGTTTTTGCCTGTACTATATCAAATGGCAACAGCATTAATTTATCCTTCTATTTTTGAAGGGTTTGGAATCCCTGTATTGGAAGCGCTTTGCAGCCAATTGCCCGTGATAACATCAAATATTTCATCATTGCCTGAAGCCGGCGGTCCAGGAAGTATCTATGTTGATCCTTACAATCCAGAGGGAATAGCAGAAGCGATGAAGTCTGTTTTTTTTAAACAAGTTGATTTGCAAAAGATGAAAGTGTTGGGGTCTTTGCATGCAGTAAATTTTTCTAGAAAAGAATGTGCACAACAAATTATCAATGTATACAAGAAATTATGATGAAATATAAAAAGGATATAGAATCTTGTTTGGAAGTGCTTCATAATGGAGGATTGATTTTATATCCTACGGATACGATTTGGGGGCTTGGTTGCGATGCAACAAATGAAATGGCTATTCAAAAGATTTTTAACCTTAAGCAACGGAGTGAGGAAAAAAGTATGATTATTTTATTGGCAGAAGAATCGGAAATCTCTACATATACTCAACAAAAAAGTATTAAAGTTTACGACTACATTAAAGGACTTAATAAGCCAGTTACGGTTATTTACAATCTGGCAGTGAATCTGCCATCCAATCTTATAAATAATGATGGTAGTATTGGAATAAGATTAGTGCAAGATGATTTTTGTCAATCTTTAATTAAGGAATTTGGAAAACCCATAGTGTCAACATCTGCTAACATTTCCGGATATCCGGCACCTGCATTATTTTCAGATATTGATGTACTAATAAAAAATGGAGTAGATTACGTTGTAGAGCATCGTCAGGAAGAACAACATGCTTCACAGCCTAGTGCCATAGTGAAAATTGAAGAGAATGGTTCGGTTACTATTATACGTCCTTAATTAAAACAAACGCCACCCAACCCCAATATGAATCACTTGGCTATTCCATTTCTGTTGGTTTGTTAGATTATTGATGTCAGACAATCCGATTTGGTATCTGCCATAAATTCGAAAAGAAGCAACATATACTTGTAAGCCAGCTACAACGGATAACTCTCCGGCTTTAATTGCATTGTTTGCATTTGCTTTTATTGATAAATTCTTATCGGAAAGAATAGAGTATTTGGGACCAATTTGTATTGATATTTTTTCGGCAGGAGAGTAGTTCAATAGGCCTGCAATATTGATGTATTCAAATTTTATGTTTGTATTATAATTTGCGGAAACTCCATTTAAAGATGAATCCACTTTTGAAGTTGCAGAACTATAATATAATTCTGGCTGAATGCTAATGGCTTTAGAAGCAATGATATTAGCAAAAATCCCAGCATGGTATCCGTAAGCAAACTTCTTTTCAAAAGATTCGCCATTGATTTTTTGAAGGTCGGCACCACCTAATAAACCCAATTGAAAACCTTGTGCGTTAGAAACTTGAATTATTCCTGTAATTAAAAGTAAAGTAAATAGTATTTTTTTCATAATAATAAATTTCAGTAAATGATTTTTGTCTTTTCAAATATAAGAACTATATGTCAAAAAATTAATATCATAGCCTGCAATAATTTATGATTAGTATTTTCAATTGTTGTATTTTTTTCAAACAATTACCATCTAAACATTTTTATTTTAATTGATTTTAATTCTTTGAGAATGTGTATTCAATGATGTAAATCTCTCATTTTGAAAATTATTTAAAGAAAAACTATGTATTACAAGATTTAAAAGCTACCTTTGCAAAGTTTTAAACTGAGAATTACATGACATGCTCAGTTGCTGTTGATAGCAATCAAAAAGCAAAGTACCTTTTAGATTTTCACTTTCCCAACGGCCCGAAGCATAACATGTGACCATCAAAATTTAATTTTGACCACATAATTATTGCATGATAGCGTAAGAAGGGTCTTCACACTAAAAAATAGATAATGACAACATTTGAAGCTTTAGGCCTCAAAGCCGAGATTTTACAATCCGTAACTGATTTAGGATTTACTAATCCTACACCTATTCAAGAACAAGCTATTCCAGTTCTGCTTTCAGGAACTATGGATTTCGTTGGGTTAGCACAAACTGGAACAGGCAAGACCGCAGCATTTGGACTTCCATTACTGCATTTAATAAATTCTGCAGACAAATTTCCGCAAGCATTGATTGTTTGTCCAACTAGAGAATTGTGTTTGCAGATCACTAATGATTTGATGACTTTTAAAAAGCATTTGAAGGGAGTAAATGTTGAAGCAGTTTATGGCGGAGCGTCCATTACAATGCAAATAAGAGGGCTAAGACAAGGCGTACAAATAGTTGTTGCCACACCAGGAAGATTAATTGATTTGATTGAAAGAAAGGCAATTGATCTTCAAAAAGTGAAGTATGTTGTTTTGGATGAAGCTGATGAAATGCTTAACATGGGTTTTAGAGACGATATTGATTTTGTTTTAAAGAACACAATAAATCGCGAAAGCATTTGGTTATTCAGTGCTACAATGCCACCAGAAGTTAGAGCGATTTCAAAAAACTTTATGACATCCCCAAAGGAAATTACTGTTGGAAAAAAGAATAGCGGTAATGCCAATATTGATCATCAATTTCATGTAGCATCTGCTCATCAACGTTATGAAACATTGAAAAGAATTATTGATTTCAATCCGGGTATGTATGGAATCATTTTTACAAGAACTAAAGCTGATGCACAAGAGATTTCTGAGCGTCTTTCTAAAAGCGGTTATGATATTGAAGCTTTGCATGGAGATTTAACTCAGCAACAAAGAGACAAAGTAATGGGAAGGTTCAGAACCAAAGTATTACAATTGTTGATTGCCACAGATGTGGCGGCTAGAGGAATTGACGTTGACGGTATTACGCATGTTATAAACTACGAATTGCCTGACGATATGGAGGTTTACACCCATAGAAGCGGCAGAACTGCAAGAGCAGGAAAAAGTGGTGTTTGTATTTCAATTTGTCATGTAAAGGAAACTTTTAAAATCAGACAATTGGAAAGAATGGTAAATGCTACCTTTCATAAAGTAGATATTCCAAGTGGGAAAGATGTTTGTCGTAAACAGTTTTTTCATTTTATGGATAAATTAATCCAAACAGATATTTCTCATGGAGATTATGAAACGTATCTCCCAGATTTAATGGAGAAATTTAAAGACGTAACAAAAGAAGAGGTTTTGCAAAGGGTAGCTGCTTTAGAGTTCGACCATTTCTTAAAATATTATGAGAATGCTGAGGATTTGAATTTAAAACTTGATAGCAGAAGCAGATCAATACAAACAGATAGAAACTCAAATGGAAGTAGAAGTGAGAGAACATTTAATAACAGAGGAGATAATGGATACACCAGATTGTTTGTCAATCTTGGAATCAAAGACGGTTTTTACAAAGCCAGCTTTTTACAGTTTATTTTAGATGAAAGCAACTTAAAAAAAGAAGTGTTAGGTAAAATAGACATGAGAGAAATGAACAGTTGGGTAGAAGTAGATAGAGCTAGTGCTGCAAAAATGATCAGTTCGATTGATGGTAAGCGTTATAACAATCGTACCGTTAGAATGAATGAAGCAGATGGTGGATTTAAAAGACCTTCCGATGAAGGAGGAGGACAAGCTCGTAAACGAAACTATGCTCCTAGAGAAAGACGACAATATTAAAAAGCGAAAACCCGAGATTCATCTCGGGTTTTTTATTAAGTCAATTCTATTAAAGTGATTTCAGGTAAGATTCCAACTCTGCCCGGATAGCCTAAGAATCCAAAGCCTCTATTAACATATAATTTAGCATTAACTTCTTCATATAAGCCAGCCCACTCTTTGTATACATATTGTATAGGGCTCCACTTAAATCCGGGTAATTCAACTCCAAATTGCATGCCATGCGTATGGCCACTTAATGTAAGATCTATGTCTTTGTATTCTTTTCTAACTTGCGCATGCCAATGGCTTGGGTCGTGACTTAGTAGAATTTTAAAAGGATATTTTTCCGTCCCTTCATAAGCTTTTTTCAAATCACCATACTTTGGAAAATTTCCTTTTGCACTCCAGTTTTCAATTCCAAGTATAGCAATTTCTTCCCCTTCTTTTTCTATTAATTGATGTTGGTTCATTAATAAATTCCAACCCATTTCTGCATGTGTTTGTTTTAATAAATTCAAATTTTCTTCTTTACTAATTCCATCCTGTGGCCATTGAACATAATCGCCATAATCATGATTTCCTAATACAGAGAAGACGCCTAATGGGGCTTTTATCAAGGAGAATAAATCTTTGTAGTTTTTCATTTCACTTGCAGCATTATTAACTAAGTCGCCAGTAAATAAAATCAAATCAGCTTGTTGCTTTAAAATCAAATCAACTCCTAATTCTACATCCTTCTTATCAAGAAAACTACCAGCATGTATATCGCTAATATGTAAAATTTTCAATCCTTTAAATGCAGCGGGAAGATTATTAAAATGTAGTGTCTCTTTTCTTAATTGATAGCTGTATTTATTCTTAAAGCCATAAAGTAACGTTCCAAAAAGACTACCGCTCGCCGCTATGCCAAGCCAACTCATAAAAACAGATCTGGAAATATTTACTTCTTGATCGGAGTTAGGGTTGATGATAGTGCTGGTTTTCACGAAGCCCCATTGCAATACTCTTCTAATATCATCTACTAAAAAAAACAATACTGCAATTATTTTGGCAATAATAATTCCAATTACAATAGAAAACAGATAGGTAAAAAACTTGTTCCCAGAAAAATTTTTGGAGAATAAATTAAAAAGAATAATGGTTATTACATTGAAACTTGATACGCTCCAAAAAATAATTCCAACGAGTTGTTTTGAATTATTGCTGTAGGTTTGATAAATAGTTTTTACTGATTGAAAAATATAGTAATCGATTAACAGTAAGATTGCAATAAATATAAAAAGTCCTAGTGGGGAACGCATCTAATGGTGTTCAAAATTTAAAATTTGATAAAATCTTCAATCTGTTTTTCTATGCCTTCTAAAGTGATAGCATCAGTAATTTCAGCATGTTCATTAAATATTTTATCAACGCTACTGATGGGAAGTCTATTTGGATGTACAATCATTTTCATGTGAAGTAATGAACCAGTGAAATGTTCCATTCCCCTTAAATTTCCTGCTCTGCCCGAAGATACACCAGTAAGCAGTGCTTTTTTATGATGCCAGCATTTTGAAACATCAGAATTATCAATCATCAATTTAACAATCCCTGGAAATGAACCATTGTATTCTGGGAGAATAAAAATGAATTTTTCAGCAGGAATCAAATATTCATTCTCAAGTGCATGAAAAGTATCGTTTTTATAGCAAACGTCGTGTTCATTGAGTGATAAAAGTTTAGTTTCAATCCCTTTTTTTGTTAAAAGTCTTAGGTAATTCGATGCTACCTTTTGCGTGTTACTGCCCGGTCTGTTTGTTCCTGAAATTATTGTAATCATTATTAATTTAGCGTATTAATTGTTTATGTATAATTGAATAAACAAGCATTTATGCTAATTGTTTATTTAGGCAGCAAAAATCTTCTTATTTTTTTGAAAATCCTACAGTAATCTGAATAACTTTAAAGAATAAAGACGTAAAAATCACCGATTTTTGTAAATATCATTTTACATTTAACAACCATGGCAAGAATTATAGGAGTAGCGAACCAAAAAGGTGGTGTAGGAAAAACTACAACAGCAATAAATTTAGCAGCAAGTTTGGCTGTATTGGAGTATAAGACTTTATTAGTAGATGCAGATCCTCAAGCAAACAGTACAACTGGTGTTGGGTTTGATTTGCAGAATATCACTAAAAGTTTGTATGACTGTATGGTAAATGAAGCAACAGCACAAGAAGTCATTTTAAAGACTACCATTCCGCATTTAGATTTAATTCCTTCACACATAGATTTGGTGGGTGCAGAAATTGAAATGATTGATTATCCCAACAGAGAATTGGTATTGAAAAAAATATTAGAGCCTATTGCCAATGAATACGATTTGATCATTATTGATTGCTCTCCATCGCTTGGGTTAATTACCGTAAATGCATTAACGGCTGCCGATAGTGTTGTGATTCCTGTTCAAACGGAGTTCTTCGCTTTAGAAGGACTTGGTAAATTATTGAATACAGTAAAGATTGTTCAAAATAGATTGAATACAGAGCTTGAAATTGAAGGTATTTTAATGACAATGTATGATAGTAGGCTTCGATTGAGTAATCAAGTGGTAGCAGAAGTTAGAAGACATTTTGACGACTTGGTATTCAGCAGCATTATTCACAGGAATTCTAAATTGAGCGAAGCCCCTAGTGAAGGCAAGCCTGTTATACAATATGATGCAGATAGTAAAGGGGCGGTTAATTATTTAAATCTTGCTAAAGAAATACTTCAAAACAATAATCTTACAAAAATAAATCAAGAGGATAAATTATTAAGCTAACCTTTGGGGACAACAATAGTTGATTCAAATGACAAATTAAAATAGTATGCAAAAAAAATCAGATGCTTTAGGGAAGGGGATAAGAAGTTTACTTCAGAATATTGATTCTGATTTAAAGAACAATGCTGGATCATTAAAAACAGAAGTTGTTGAAAAGGTGGCTAATCAATTTAGTTTGCCTTTGGATAAGATTGAAGTAAATCCCAACCAACCAAGAAAAGATTTTGAAGAAGTGGCATTAAGTGAATTGGCGTCTTCTATTAAGATGCATGGAATCATTCAGCCATTGACAGTAGTGTCAATGCCCAATGGAAATTACAGGTTGATTGCTGGAGAAAGAAGATTTAGAGCTTCTAGAATTGCTGGTTTGAAAGAAGTTCCTGTTTTTATTAAAGAAACAAAAGAAAGCAATATTTTAGAATTAGCATTATTGGAAAATCTTCAAAGAGAAAATTTAAATGCTATAGAAATTGCCATTAGTTACAAAAGACTAATGGATGATTTGGATTATACACAAGATCAGCTTGCAGAGAGAATGGGTAAAGATAGAAGCACGGTTACAAATTATATAAGACTATTAAAGTTGCCTCCAGATATTCAAGTGGCAGTTAGAAATGGCACATTGAGTATGGGGCATGCAAGAGCAATTATCAATGTAGACGTAGTAGATAAACAATTATTTATTTTCTCTGAGATAAAAAAACGTGGATTGTCTGTAAGACAAACAGAGGAATTGGTTCGCAAATTATACACTTCCGGTAAAGAGAAAACTCCTCCTACAAAAGGGAATGTTATAGATTCCTACAAAAAAATTGAAGATAAAATTGCTTCATCCTTTGGTACAAAGGTGAAGCTTCAGCATAACAAAAAAGGTTATGGTACTATTTTGTTCGAATACTACTCATTAGAAGAGTTAAACGCTTTGTTGGAAAAATTTAACGTGAATATTAGTTAATGAAATGCGTTCTATTTATTTTACTGGCACTTCTTTTTGTGGCCATTTTGCCTGTCAAAAGTTTTGCACAAAAAGACTCTGCATATTCGTATAATCCCCGCATTGCAATAATTCGCTCTGCTATCATACCTGGTTGGGGACAGATAACTAATAAAAAAATATGGAAAGTCCCATTGGTATATGGGGCATTAGGTACTACAGCCTATTTGTTTACAAGAAATATCAGACAGTTTAACGAAGCAAGCGAAGCTTATCGGCTAGCAATAGACGCAGATCCAACAAATGACGAGCAAATAAAACAGCCCTATTATAGTGTAAAAAATCAGCCCGAAAGAATCAGGAATTTTAGAAATGCAGTAAGGCAAAATGTGGATTATTGCGTGTTGTTTTTTGTTGCTTTTTGGGGATTAAATGTAGTAGACGCAGCTGTGGATGCGCATTTAAAAACTTTTGATGTTAGTAATAAGTTGAGTATACAAGTTAATGCGGGCTCATCTCCATTAGCAAAAACCACTGGCGTAAATTTTGTTTTGAAAATAAAATAACAGAATGGGTTTATATAATCCCAAACAAAAGAAAAAATGAAAATTGCATTAATAGGATATGGTAAAATGGGCAAGGCTGTCGAAGCCGTTGCATTAGAAAAAGGGCATGAAATTGTTTTAAGAATCACTTCTAATAATAAAGAGGAATGTACGGCTGCTAAATTGAAAGTAGCAGATGTTGTAATTGAATTTACAAATCCGGAAAGTGCACCGGATAATTTAAAAAAATGTTTTGAGGCTGGTGTGCCCGTTGTTTGTGGAAGTACAGGCTGGTTAGAAAAATGGAATGAAATAGAACAATACCGTAATGAAAAAAATGGAACATTACTATTTGCCAGCAATTTTAGTGTGGGAGTGAATATTTTTTTTGAGCTAAATAAAAGATTGGCTTCATTGATGAATAATAGACCTGAGTATAATGTTTCAATAGAAGAGATTCATCACACACAGAAAAAAGATGCGCCTAGTGGAACCGCAATAACATTGGCAGAAGGGATATTGAATAATATTCAACAGAAAGATAAATGGGTGTTGGGTAAATCGGAAAACAATAATGAGCTAAGCATTTCAAGTATAAGAATAGACCCCGCTCCGGGCACTCATATCATCACATATGAATCTTTAATAGACACAATTGAAATAAAACATACTGCTCACAGCAGAGTTGGTTTTGCTAGCGGTGCTGTTTTGGCTGCCGAATTTTTAAAGGATAAAAATGGGGGTGGTTATCAGATGAGTGATGTGTTATTTAAATAAAAAAGAGGGTTCAATTGAACCCTCTTTTTTATTTGATCTGTCGTTTTTATAAATGAATTTGAAATCCTGCTTGTAATCCAATAGCATTTGTAGATTCTGTAGCATCCTTAACTTTAGCTGAGCTATAGCCTAATGCAACTTCTAATGCAACATTTTTGTTTAAGAAAAATGCAGAGCCTGCTGAAAGTCCCCAGCCAGTGCTACTTACAGATGCGGATGATCCAACTTTTGTGCTTCCTACTACAAAAGTACCATTACCGAAAAGCTTAGCATTTTTTCCTAAAGAGGTAAAATAGTAACGAACTTGAGGGCCAAAGTAGGAAGATGTAGATGTGACATCTGAAGAGCCACTTACACCAGAATTTGATGTTGCTGAAGCGATTTGCACATTCAAGCCTAATGCTAAATTGTTAATTAAAAAGTACCCTACATTTGGAGATAAGTCAATTGTAGTCAGTTTAGCATCACCCGTTTTTAAAGATGAAAAACCTGCGGTACCTCCAGCAAGCCATGTACCTTTTGAAGTTTGAGAAAATCCTGCAAATGAAATTGCAGATACAACGGCAATTAAAATTAATTTTTTCATGTTACGAAATTTAATGGTTAATAGATATATGTAATTTAAGTTAAATTATTTGAAAAAGAACAAAATCAAGACCATAGGGCAGCTCATTTTAGATAAAAACTAAAAATGGTATTTTTATTTAGAAAAAATACATTCAGAGTCGTAAATGAAAAAACAAAAGTTAAACATTAATAGAAATAATTAAATCGTATTAATCTTAATGAAATTGCTTTAAGAAGAAGCTTTGTAACTAATAAGGATGAATTCGATAGCTATCGGGAAAGGGTATTGCTTATAAAGACATTGTAAAATAAGAATTACACACAAGATTATTTAATCAATATTTTCCAGCATCTCTTTAACTACTTTTTCTAAATCATATTCTTCTTTCCAACCCCAATCCAATCTTGCTACAGAGTCATCTATGCTTTGTGGCCAACTATCTGCTATGGCTTGTCGGTAATCTGATTTATATGAAGTCGTAAACTCAGGCATATGTTTTTTTATTTCTGAAGTAATTTCTGCAGGTGAAAAACTCATTCCAGAAATATTATAAGAAGTCCTTACTGATATTTTTTCAGATGGTGCTTCCATCAATTCAATGGTAGCTTTGATTGCATCAGACATATACATCATCGGTAAATATGTATCTTCTTTCAAGAAGCATTGATATTTTTTTTCTTCCCTTGCAGCATGAAATATTTCTATGGCATAATCTGTTGTTCCACCGCCAGGCGCGCTTTTGTAACTTATGAGGCCTGGATAACGAAGGCTTCTTACATCTACCCCATAACGGTTAAAATAGTAATTACACCAAAACTCTCCAGCATATTTGCTAATACCGTAAACAGTAGATGGCTCAATTACTGTTTTTTGAGGACAATTAATTTTAGGAGATGTAGGGCCAAAAACAGCTATACTACTAGGCCAGTAAACTTTAGAAAGTTTTTCTTCTCTTGCAATATCCAGCACATTCAGTAATCCTTGCATA
>CANGGD010000061.1 GCA_947453295.1 Chitinophagaceae bacterium
GTATTGATATTTGAAGTTCGTCTTCATCAAAGTTCCTAAATAGTTAAATGGCAAATCGTATTGATGAGAAGTGGAAGATTTTGTTTTAAAAACATCTACAACTAATGGCTTATTTAATACAGGTAACTTAATTAAATAATTTGTTCTTCTCATGATAACATCTTTGTAAGCAGATGTATCTTCAACTGACATATATTGAACTTTATAATCTCCTATCTTACCAAATAATTTATTTGGATGATTAAGCTCAGCGATATTTTCTTTACCATTATAATGACTTGTTTCGTCAACTGTTATAGTGTTATGCGCAATTGTTTGTTGAGCATAAGCATTTGTTTCTGGCAAATATCTTCCACCCCATTTGTGTTCAATATTTATAAATCTTGCAGCACCGTAATCTTGTAAAATCTCATTGCCATTATCATACAATTGTATATTTAATTTGTCGTAATGACCATGAGATAAACCATGTGAAGTGTATTTGTAAATTAAAGAAGTAAAATTATTATCTTTTCCATTTCTCATAATTGACAATCCTCCAAAATCTCCATTTGCACCATCTGTGTACTCTGCTGAATGATATTTGTATTGTAGTTGTTTTGATTTATTATTGATAACAGCAAAACTTACATCAACTCCGCCTTTGTTTAATATTACTCTGTTTTGAAATTTACTTATTGCTAATAAAGAAGGATTGTCACCATACACTTGCCAGGCTATATCTACAGCAACAACAATTTCGTTTGTTAAATACGTTTTATCTTTTAGCGCATCATTATAACTATAGAATTCACCAGAAATATTAGTTTGATTCAATGCAACTTCAAGCGCCTTTTTTAATATTGAATTTCTATAAGAAAAGATTTTTAATGAAGGCCTAACATTGTTTATAGCATTTGCAAATAAATAAAAAGGAAGCAATGCATATCTTGTATAATAAGGTCCTTCATGATAAAATCCATCAGGAGAAAATAAACCATTCAATTGAGCAAGAAAACCAGCTTTACCATCTTTTTCAGTTCCATACAAAGCCATGTTTACATATTCATCATTGTCGGTTGCGATCCCAACAATTCCAACACCTGCACAAGCCCATACCGCATGGTTATGTATTAAGTTAAACCACATTTTTTGGTCGTGGGTAAAATAATCAACAATAGGTTTAAAAGCTCCATTTGAAATTAAACTCCTTTCCGTTGGAGTTAAATAATCATGAATACAATCAAATGCCAAACCAGCATATACTAACCAGTTAGCATCATTCAAAGCTTGCCAAAATAATCTGCCTGCATAAGCACTTGTTGCCTGCGGATGATTTTTCAACGTTGGATTTAAAACTGCATATTTTAAAAATAATTTCTTTACTAGTTCAGCATATTTTTTATCTCCTGTTATTTGATAAAGTGTGCCACTATTAAACATTAATGTGTATAAAAATTTATGTTGATCGTGAGTGTATCCTCCAGCTGGATCTTTTGGAAAAGGAACATCAATATCTTTATTCAAAAATGAATCAACTTCATTCTTTATAGCTAAGTAAGAATTTTTTAATAAAATATTATTAGGAATACTTTTACTCACATAAGCAATTTCTGTTTTTGTAGAAAAAGCAATAGGATGATTCTGAGCAAAAACTTCTGAAGAAAAAATTAAAAAAACTAAAATTAATCTGTTCATATAATTTAATTAAACACTAAGCCCATAAAATAATATGGCACAAATTATTTAATTATAGTTTTAAATGGTCAAATAATAAATCGTTACGTTAATATTACACTTGGAAAATGTAATATTATTGGTAAAATTACAAATCTCTTGAGTGATATCTATTTATTTTCCTCTAAAATAAAATCGTTTTTATTGAATACAAATACATCATTAATGAAGAAATATAAAATAATATCAAATAACAAACCCGAAAACGATGCCGGAAAGGGTGCCGGTATTTTATGCTAATTTATCAAAAACTATTACTACTTTAGCTCATTAATGGAAAGACAGACAACCATAAAAGACATTGCTTTAGCCTTAAGGATTTCCACTTCTACTGTTAGCAGGGCTTTAAGAGATGCTCCTGATGTAGGAATAGAAACTAGAAAAGCAGTTAAAGCACTCGCCGAAGAATTGGATTATCAACCCAATAAACTTGCTCTTAGTCTCCTAAAAAAACAAACCAATACAATAGGAATTATTATTCCCAATTTAGATTATGTACTTGCCACAATGGTGAAAGGAATTGACGAAGTAGCTTTAGAGGCTGGATATACCGTTATGGTTTGTCAAAGTGATGAAAGTTTTGGCAGAGAAATGGTTAATACAAAAAGATTGTTGGATAGTTTGGTTGATGGCTTTATCATTTCTGTATCAAGCGAGACAATGGTATTTGATCACATCAAAAAAATCCAAAACAAAAAAATTCCGCTGGTATTATTTGACAGGGTTATCAATAATATAAGTGTTCCAAAAGTTAGACTTGATAACGTAGAAGGAGGAAGAATAGCAACCAAGCATTTAATTGATCAAGGATATAAAAATATCGCACTTTTAGCAGGTCCTGAAAATCTAAATATCAGTAATGAAAGAAAAGAAGGTTATTTAGAAACGCTAAAACAAAATAAAATAAAAGTTGACAAGAACTTAATCATACATTGCGACTTCAATCAGGAATATGCTAAAGTGGCTACCAGAGAATTATTAACAGGAAAAAATAAACCTGATGCTATATTTGCTATAAGTGATCGTTTAGCCATAGGTGCTATGACCGTTATAAAAGAACTTGGATTATCTATACCAAAAGAAATCGGACTTGTTGGATTCAATAATGAACCTATCACACAATTGCTCACTCCATCCATTTCAAGTGTTGAAATGTATGCTTTTGAAATTGGAAAAGCGACTGCAAAAATATTCATTGAAATGATGCATAGCGAAGTGGATATGTCTGAAAAAGAAATCGTTTTCAAACCTAAATTATTCATTAGAGAATCTTCAAACAGAATCAGAAAATAAATCTAAATCTTAAAATAAAAAATACAAAAAATGAAAATCATTCACGCAGTTCATCCAGAAGACTTTGCAAAGTACAACACGCAACAAATCAGAGAGAAATTTTTACTAGAAAATTTAGTTCAAGACAATCAAGTAAACTGTGTTTACGCACACTATGACAGAATGGTTGTTGGCGCTGCAAAACCAACTGCAGGTGCTCTTCCATTAGGAAACTACGATCAATTAAAAAGCGAATACTTTTTGGAAAGAAGAGAAATAGGAATTATCAACATTGGAGGAACAGGTAAAGTAAAGGTTGATGGCGAATCTTATGAGCTTAGCAAATTAGATTGCTTGTATATTGGAAAAGGAAAAAAAGAAGTTGTATTTGAAGGTGCAGAAGCGAAATTTATTTTCTTCTCTTGTGCAGCTCATGCAGAACACCCAGTTCAAATGATGAAATCAGCCGAAGCAACTCCAGCAGAAATGGGATCTTCAGAAACTGCTAATCACCGTACAATTAATAAATACGTTCATCCAGACGGATTAAAAAGTTGCCAATTAATGTTAGGGGTAACCAACTTTAAACCAGGTAGTATTTGGAATACAATGGCTCCTCATTTACATGACAGAAGAATGGAAGCATATTTTTATTTTGATTTACCAGCTTCACAAAGAGTAATCCACTTCATGGGCGAGCCTCATGAAACAAGACATATGTTCCTTAATAACGAAGAGGCTATCGTCTCTCCTTCATGGAGTATTCACAGTGGTGTGGCAACTGCAGCGTACTCATTTATTTGGGCAATGGCTGGAGAAAACAGTTCATTCGCAGATATGGATGCAGTAAATATTATGAACTTAAAATAATTTAAACAAGATGATCAATTTTAGAGTAGACAATAAAGTTGCAATAGTAACGGGATGCAATAAAGGAATTGGTTTGTCCATTGCTGTTGCTTTAGCAGAAAATGGTGCTGATATTATTGGAGTGAGCAGCAAAATGAAAGAATCTGGTAATGAAGTAGCTGAAGCTGTTGCAAAAGCAGGAAGAAAATTCTATGCCTACAATGCTGATTTTACAAATAGAGATTCGATTTATCAATTTATACATGATGTTCAAAAAGACCATCCAAAAATTGATATTTTAATTAATAATGCAGGTCATATTTTGAGAAATCCAGCTGCAGAACATTCTGATGAATTTTGGGATACTATCATCGATATTAATTTAAATGCGCAATTTATTATCACAAGAGAAATTGGAAAGCAAATGATAAAAAACAATTATGGTAAAATTGTTTTCACTTGCTCTTTATTAAGTTTCCAAGGTGGTATAAATGTACCTGGCTATGCGGCTAGTAAAGGAGCAGTTGCATCTTTATTAAAAGCATTTGCTAATGAATGGGCAAAATTTGGTATTACCGTAAATGGAATTGCCCCTGGTTATATTGCAACTGATAATACAGCATTACTAAGAGCGGATGCCGATCGTAATGCTTCAATTCTTGCAAGAATACCTGCTGGTAAATGGGGAGATCCTACTGATCTAGCTGGAGGATTTGTATTCCTTTCCTCTCCTGCTTCCGATTATGTTAATGGTACAATTCTTACTATTGACGGTGGTTGGATGGGCAGATAAAAATGGGGTTATTATAATTTTAATAGTCCCGGTTGCAAATGTAGCCGGGATTTTTTAATTAGATAATTTTAAACTGCAAAACTAGTTCCACATCCACAAGTAGAACTTGCATTAGGATTTGTAAATGTAAACCCTCTGGCATTTAATCCTCCATCCCAATTAACCTCCATGCCTATTAAATATATACTATGTGATTTATCCATTATGAAATCCAACTCTTCAATTGAATAGATTTGATCATTTTCTTTTTTATAGTCAAATTCAAGTATATACGTCATGCCACTGCAACCACCACCTTTAACCCCTACTCTTAAATATTTGCTATTATCAAACCCTTCCTCTGCCATAAGCCTTTTCACTTCAGCTATTGCTGATCCTGTAAATTGAATTGGAGCATTTATTATTGATTCCATTGTTTTTATTTTTATCAAAAGTACAACCTAATTGTATTTTTTAATCGGTTGAATTTTCGAAACAAGGAAATTTGTTGGAAGTTCTTGTTTACTTTTGTCATTAAATTATTTATATGGATTTGACTTTATTGATTTGTACGGCTTTATTATGCCTTTGTCTAATAACTATTGGATTTCTTTATTATAAGTTGAAAATAAAATCATCTTCCCAAACTGAAAATAATCTGGAAGGAAACAGACTTAAATTACAATCTTTAGAAAGAATTGCCTTATTTGCTGAAAGATGCAAACTTACCAATCTTGTTTCAAGAGTTGATATTGCTTCATTACAAGCTGCCGATTATTTACATTTACTTACACAAACCATTGTGGCTGAATATGAATATAATATCAGTCAGCAAATTTATGTAAGCAGCGAACTTTGGGCTGCTGTAACCAGATTTAAAGATCAAAATATATACATTGTAAATCAAATTGGCGCCAACCTGCCACCGCAAGCAACTGCACTAGATTTAGGCAAACTGATTATAGAATACACAAATACCCCAAATGCAGAAATGAGCGCTATTTTGTTAGATGCAATTCAATTCGAAGCGAAAAAAATCATCAACTAAATTTTCAATGGATGTCAACTAAAAAAATCATAACGGATTCTGGTATTGAAATCAAAGAGACCTATTCAAAAAATGATTCTATAAACTATGATGAAAGTTCGGCAGGAGAATTCCCTTTTACAAGAGGTGTGCAATCATCTATGTACAGAGGAAAGTTGTGGACAATGAGGCAATATGCTGGATTTTCAACTGCAGAAGAAAGCAATAAGAGATACCATTATTTGTTGAATCAAGGCGTTAGTGGATTAAGTGTGGCTTTTGATTTGCCAACTCAAATTGGTTATGATAGCGATCATCCACTTGCTGATGGTGAAGTTGGAAAAGTTGGAGTAGCTATTGATAGCATTGAAGACATGGAAAAACTTTTTGATGGCATACAATTGGAAAAAGTATCTACTTCCATGACCATCAATTCAACTGGTTTTATTTTATTAGCGTTTTACGTCGCCTTAGCAAAAAAACAAGGTGCAGATTTGAGAAATATTTCAGGAACAATTCAAAATGATATTTTAAAAGAATACGCTGCAAGAGGAACTTACATTTATCCTCCTAAGCCATCTATGCGTATCATTACAGATATTTTTGAATGGTGTAGTAAGGAATTACCAAAATGGAATACCATTTCCATTTCTGGTTATCATATCAGGGAAGCAGGTAGTACTGCAGCACAGGAAATTGCTTTTACTTTAAGCAATGGAAAAGCCTATGTTAAAGCCGCTTTAGAAAAAGGATTAGACATTAATGTTTTTGGAAAAAGACTATCCTTCTTTTTTAATGCTCATAATAATTTGTTTGAAGAAGTTGCAAAATTTAGAGCGGCTCGAAAAATGTGGGCTTCTATTATGAAAGATTTAGGTGCAACAGATGACAAAGCAATGATGCTTCGTTTTCATACTCAAACCGGAGGAAGCACTTTAACGGCACAGCAACCAAAGAATAATATTACTCGTGTAACAATACAAACTATAGCAGCAGTTTTAGGAGGCACTCAATCCTTACATACTAACGGATATGACGAGGCGCTTAGCCTTCCAACCGAAGAGGCTGCTACCATTGCACTCCGCACTCAACAAATCGTTGCCCATGAAAGCGGTATGGCCGATACGGTAGATCCCTTAGCAGGTAGCTATTTTGTAGAATCACTCACAAGCGAAATCGAAAAGAAAGCAAGTGAAATAATAGACACCATCGACGCAATGGGCGGCAGTGTAACAGCTATTGAAAATGGATTTATTCAAGATGAAATTGCAAAAAGCGCCTACGAATACCAACAAAGAATTGAATCTAAAGAAAAAATTATAGTTGGTGTGAATTCATTCATTTCATCTGAACACGAAAAAATAAAAGGGCTTAAGATTGATGAAGAAATACAAAAAACGCAAACAGACAAACTTCGATTATTAAAATCAAGTAGAAATAATGAACGCGCAAATTCAATTTTAGAAAAATTAGCTGCAGTAGCAAAAACTTCTGAAAACCTTATGCCTACTGTTATTGAAGCAGTTGAAAACTTTTGTACTTTAGGAGAAATCGCAGACGTATTAAGAAAAGAGTTTGGCGAATATAAATAATACGCTACCCCCTTTTTGCAAAATCCATTTCATAATCCCCTTTGATTCTTTCAATAGGCGGATTGAAATATCCGAATTTTAAATTAGGGAATTCCTCTCTGATTAACTCCATCATTTGTTTAACACCCATACACTCGCCAGTATCAGCTACATCTATTTTTTCTAAATACCAATCTGGATCAATATTGAAATTTCTCCATTGAATCATGCACAAATCGGTTTCTTTAATTAATTTTCTTAATGCCTCATATTCTTCAATAGAATCTGTCATCCCTGGAAAAACAAAATAATTTATACTTGTCCAAGCCCCATATTTCCTAGCAACTTTTAATGATTTAATCAGATCTTCAAATTCATAATTATTAGGTTTGTAATAGGCTGTATACACTTCTTTTCGGGCAGAATTTGTACTTACCCTCATGCTATTTAAACCAGCTTCACAAAGTGCTTTCACCGCCATTGGCTTGCTACCGTTGGTATTAATATTTATGCTCCCTTTCTGTGTATGCTTTCTGATTTCTATAATTGATTCTTTAATCGTTTCCCACATTAATAACGGCTCCCCTTCACATCCTTGGCCATAGCTAATAATGGGGAATTGTGCGGATTCTAAATGAGGAACAGTAAACTCTACAATCTCTTCTGAGGTAGGCTTAAACGTTAGTCTGTCTTGTGTGCTAAAAATCTCTTCTTCATCTGGCTGAAAAGATATACAACCAATACAATTAGCATTACATGCGGGAGAAACTGGAACAGGACACTCCCATCTTCCTAATGATAAATTTCTAGCGGCGGGGCAAGTATAAGTCATGCAACAATTGTCCATCAAATGCTTTACCAGTCTATTGTTTGGATATGAAGCAAGCAAATGATTGTATCCATTTTGAATATCCTGATCATCATAGCCAGCTGCTTCCTGACGAATATCTTTCTCTATTCGAACTGCCGGAACATACAATTGATCATTATACCAGGCTGCTGCTGTGTAACAAAAAAGTGGCAAGGTTGGCGCATCAGGCATGGTTTCATATGCAGCCATATATAATCCAGTATGAGCAGGAGGAATAAAAGCTGCCACTGCCCATCCTTTCTCGCATAATCTCATTTCCCCAGTAACTGCATCCATACCAATACCTCTTCTTCCGGGTAATTCATAAAGCTGCCCGCCTTCTGGTAATTCTATCCAGTCACCAACCGGAACAGGAAAAGCGTCCCACCCGCTTCTTCCAACAGTTAGTAAACTAGTGTCTTCAAAAATGTTTCCATTTCCATCAGAATATAAAAGATAAGGTGACTCTTTTAAAATGCTCATTGTATTTTTAGCAATTAAATGTTATTGGATGATTGTGTAATCCTTTGCTGTACAAATGTATTGAAAGAATCTTCATTCAAACCATCATTCTCCGATTCTTTGATTCTATATTGTATCAGCTTATTATTCTTAAGATCAATAGTTAAAATATTATCTTTTAAAACCAAATTAGCAACTTCATTCCATTTGATTTTTTTTGAAGGAATTGAAGGATAAAAAATATAATCGTATTTAAAATCTATTTTCATTTTCCTTACTGCAAAAAGCCCTGATAAAGCAGAAATAAATTGTAAGCATCCTGCAAAATAAAAACCAGCAATAACCCAAAATATCGAAGCAAGCATTAAACTTACCAACATGTTTGCTAAATTAAATTGCCCAGATTTCTTAAAAACAAGAGATGTTACTAATGGCGACGAAACCATTGAAAATCCGATAATAAAAAGTAGGTGTGAGCTATTTTCTTCGGATGTCTTTGCAGTACAAAAAGCAAAACCAAAAATGTTAATTATTGAAATTAAAATTGCAATAACTTTATACATCTTGTATTTTTCGTTGGGCAAAACAATTGAGAAATTATCCATTTATTGGGTTGCTTGCAGTTAATAAATTACACAACTTATATAAAACCCTGGCACCAACATTTTCATCCCATTCATTGTGACTCACGCCTACTTCATTTAAATCAAAACCAATAATTTTTTTACCAGACTCTACTAATTTTTTAAACAAATAAAAAACCTGCTCAACCTCAAGTCCGCCCTGAACAGGCGTTCCAGTGTGTGGACATAATTTGGGATCAAGACCATCAATATCAAAACTTATAAAAACAAATTCTGGTAAATGAGCAATAATTTCATTGGCAATTGATTTCCACGTTTCGCCTTCGTATTGTCTTGACTTAATATCTTTATCAAAATAAGCTACTACTTTATTGTTGCTATTTTTTATATAGTCAAATTCTTCTTCGCAATAATCTCTGATTCCTACTTGAACTAATTTATTTACTGATTTATTTTTCTCCAGCGTGTTATACATAATAGAAGCATGAGAAAACTCAAAACCTTCGTATGCTTTTCTTAAATCACAATGAGCATCAATTTGTAAAATGCCAAAATCAGAATATTTTTCACCGATAGCTTTAAAGTATCCAAATGGAGTACTATGATCGCCACCTAATAATGCAACAAGTTTACCAGAGTTTAATAATTCAATGGTTTGATTATATACCCATTCATTCAAAAACAAACCACCCTGATTAATTTCTTTTAGGGTTTTAGTCATGAATTTATTACTGGCAATTTCTTCCCCATGAGCAATAAAATTGATATACAATTCTGCTTCCTTTCTGAGATAATCACTTTTCATCAAAATCTTCTTATCCATAGGACGCATAAAATAGCCTTGTCTCCAATGATCAACAAAATCAGGATCAAATAAATCCACTTGTAAACTTGCTGTGAAAATATGTTCTGGAGCTCTTGCTGTTCCTGCATTATAACTAACAGTTACTTCCCATGGAATTGGAATAATTACAAGCCTTGCATCTTGTTCTGTAAAAGGCAGACCAAAAATATTGTTATCAGGATTACCTACCGAATTAGGATCAAAACTGGAAAGATCTATCATAAAATCATAATTAAAGAACAAAGATAAATGAAGATTAATTTATTCTTTAAAAATTTAAATAATAACCAAAATGTATCTTTCAATTGAATTAACTTTGAATCCGAAACTTAACTTCACAAAATGAAAAAAAGTCATATAATAATCTTGATAGTAATCGCCTCATTAATTGCAGGTCTACTAATTTTTTCTGCCGACTTTTCCACTTACGACACAATTGAATCTGCAAAAAACAAACAAGGAAAATTTGTTCACTTAATTGCAAAAATCGATAAAACTCAACCCATTATATACGACCCAATTAAGAATCCAAACTTTCTTTCATTTTACGCGATAGATAGTTTAGGGGGCAGAACCAAAGTAGTTTATCATAACAGTAAACCGGGCGACTTAGATAAAAGCGAAAGAATTGTATTAAAAGGAAAAATGAATGCCGAATATTTCGACTGCAAAGATATTTTATTGAAATGTCCAAGTAAATATAAAGACAACAATAAAACATTAGAAAAAGAAATCAAGAATCAAACTTCAACTACCTAAAGCGCATTAAATTTTTCAAATGATGACATTCGAAGCAGAGCATTTATTACCAGGAGAGATAGGACATTTTTTTATTATTGTTTCAATGGTAAGTGCTTTAGTTGCTTTAATATCTTTTTTCAGTGCTTCCAACAACAATGA
>CANGGD010000062.1 GCA_947453295.1 Chitinophagaceae bacterium
ACCAATAGGGTCGCTTAATTGGATTGGTCAAGCTAAAAATTATTTAGGTACAACTAAGCAATTTTTAATAAGAAATCTAAATGATGTAGACTATTCAAATTATGTTTATCCTCCTAGTATAGCTTCTACTCAACTATCAGATTTTGGAAATGTTATTCAATTAACAAATTCAGCATCTCAATCATTTTCATTATCAGGATCATACTTAACAGGCGCACCAGGAACAATTACTGTAACTGCACCAAGTACAGATTTTCAAGTTTCAAATGATAATATAAATTGGGGAGCAACGGCAAGCATAAACTTTGATTCAGAAACATTGCCTTCAACTTTGGTATATGTAAGATTTTCACCACAAACAGTAGGATTAAAAACAGGTAATATAACAATCAACGGTGGTGGAATTTCTACAGTAGTAACTGTATTGGTTAGTGGAACAGGAGTTGATATAAATCCTTCTATTTCTACAGTAGTAATTAGTCAGGTACATGGAGGTGGGGGAAACCCAGGAGCACAATACAATGCTGATTATGTAGAGTTGCATAATAATGGAAGTACGCCAGTAACACTAACAGATTATTCAGTACAATATTATTCAGCCACAGGAACAGTAACATGGGCAGGTAAAGCAAAAATTCCATCAGCAACTATTGCTGCTGGCGGATATTATTTAGTACAAATGAGTACAGTTGGTACTAATGGCGTTGCATTGCCAACACCAGATTATGTTGCCAATCCTGCAATTGCAATGAGTGCTTCAAATGGTCGTGTTGCATTGGTAAGTGATACAATAACATTAACAGCTTGTACAATTACATCAAGCGTTGTAGATTTAGTGGGTTATGGAACAGCGATATGTTATGAAGGAAGTGCAGCAGTGGCGGCCCTAAGTACTTCAACTGCAGGATTCAGAATCAACAATGGCTGTTACGATACCAATAATAACAATACCGATTTTACAACAGGCACACCCGCTCCGAGAAACAGCGCATCGCCGGTAAATATTTGTACAATAGGAAGAATGAATACACAAAATAATCAACCCCAAAACAAAAACAACACTCAATAAAACACCAACAAATACCCTTATTTAACAGTAGTAATTTTAAATTATAAGTAAAGGCTCGTAAAAGCGCCGTAAATTTGCTGCGCATGCATCATCCAAACCATAATAATTTTGGACTAATCAATAACGAAGCCGTAATGCTTAGCGAAGATTATTTACTTCAGCATATCGAAAAAAATATACCGGGCTCTTTACATTATACCATTAATAGATACCAAAAGCAGCCCAATTGGAATATAGAAAATAAAGGCGCTTTTGTTTATCATTTTGACAAAAATGATGCTAAAGAAAATTTCATTGAATTGAGATTTTGTGTGGCAGGAAACTTCTATTGCAGAGAAAAACAGATGGAATGCGACTTTTGTAAATTCAATCAATCGGCCCATTGCAGCGAGAAAATTGAAACTGTGGATGTTTTAAGTTTTATATTCTCCCCTGCTTATCTTCAACAGTTTGCTAAAGCAAATAAAAACGCTCAAAACCTCACCGAACAGGTTGTCAATTTTAAGCATGAAGAATCCTTCACTAAAATTGTTCCTATTTGCAATAAAACAACTTCCGTAATTCAGGCCTTGTTGAATCATAATTACACCGGTACGCAAGAAAATATTTTTATCAATGCCCAAACACAAATGATTTTACTCTACAGCACAGAAAATATGCTGGAAGAAAAAAAAGAAGTGGTTTATCATTTCAAGTTTTTAAACAATGAAGAGGACAGAGAAAAAATTATCAAATCAAGAGAAATTTTGCTTCAACATATTTGCAACCCCATTACTATAAAATCGCTTAGCCGTAAAGTGGCCATCAATGAGTGCTACCTCAAAAAAGGTTTTAAGGAGATTTTTGGCACTACCATATTTGATTTTTATCAGGGACAAAGAATGGAGCACGCAAAATATTTATTGTACGAAAAAGGGTTTACTGTTACCGAAGTTTCGGCTTCTTTAGGCTACTCCTCTATTTCACACTTTAGCACCGCGTTTAAAAACCATACCGGAATAAAGCCTTGTGAGTTGTTGCTCAAAACAACTTTTTCTTCAAAATAGCTTTACCCATTCGTTTTCAGCCATAGCCGCTTTAAAAAGTTTGAAGTATTTTATTATCTTCGCGCCTCTATTTACAAGCATTTCATTAGTTTTTTATTATGGCGTCTACATACAAAGAATATCAGCAGCTTAATTTACCTGGCATCAGCAAGGAAATTTTAGAAAAATGGGATAATGAAGATTCTTTTCGAAAAAGTGTTTCCATTAGAGATGGGCAAACTCCTTTTGTATTTTTTGAAGGTCCGCCAAGTGCCAATGGAATGCCAGGTATTCACCACGTAATTTCCAGAACCTTAAAAGATCTTGTTTGCAGGTATAAAACCATGCAAGGTTTTCAAGTAAACCGAAAAGGCGGTTGGGACACACACGGACTTCCTGTAGAATTGGGAGTAGAAAAATTATTAGGCATTACGAAAGAAGATATCGGTAAAAAAATATCTGTAGAAGAATACAATAAAAAATGTCGGGAGATTGTAATGCAATACAAAGACAAGTGGGACGACATCACTCAAAAAATGGGCTATTGGGTAGATTTGCAAAAGCCTTATGTTACGTTTGAAAATAATTATATTGAATCGCTTTGGTGGTGCCTGAGTGAACTTTTCAAAAAAGGATATTTATATGAAAGCGTAAGTATTCAACCCTATTCGCCAGCCGCTGGAACAGGACTTTCCTCTCATGAATTGAACCAGCCCGGAACGTATAAAGATGTAAAAGACACAAGCACCGTTGCTATGTTTAAGTGGGATTTACAAACCGTATCTTCTCACATCAAAACCATACTCGCTGATTATCTTTCTGAAGAAATTTTTTTAATGGCCTGGACAACAACTCCATGGACCTTGCCATCCAATCTGGGATTAACTGTTGGTCCGGATATTGAATATGTATTAATTGAAACGTATAACCCTTATATATATACGCGCATAAAAGTAGTTTTGGCAAAAGCTTTAGTCGGCAAATATTTTAAAGCAGAAGGCGAATATGCTTCTTTTGAAGAATATAAAGAAGGTGATAAAATCATCCCTTGGAAAACTTTAGCTTCTTTTACTGGAAAAGATATTGCAGGAAGCAGCTATGAACAATTATTGCCTTTTGAAGCAAATACTATAGAGAAAATTAAAGAAGAAACTCCGGATGCAAAACCATTTGTTGTAATCACTGGAGAATTTGTAACAACAGAAGATGGAACCGGTATTGTGCACACTGCGCCTGCATTTGGAGCAGATGATTACAAAGTTGGAAAGAAAAATAATATTGGGATATTAACGCTGGTAGATAAACAAGGAAAGTTTGTAGAAGGAGTAGGCGAATTCTCCAATCGTTATGTTAAGAATTACAAAGATGAAACTGATTATGTTGATGTGAATGTTGATATATCAGTAAAATTAAAAAAAGAGAACAGAGCATTTAAGGTAGAAAAATACGAACATACTTATCCTCATTGCTGGAGAACAGACAAGCCAATCATTTATTATCCATTAGATGCCTGGTTTATTAAAACAACAGCTGTAAAAGACAGAATGGTTGAATTAAATAAAACGATTCAGTGGAAGCCTGCGAGTACGGGTAGTGGTAGGTTTGGAAACTGGTTAGAAAATATGGTTGACTGGAATTTGAGCAGAAGCCGTTATTGGGGAACGCCATTGCCAATTTGGAAAACCGAATCAGGTGAAGAAGAAAAATGTATTGGTTCTATTACAGAATTAAAATCTGAAATCAGCAAATCATATACTGCAGGATGTTTCACACTTAAAGCAGGAGAAAGTATAGAAGATTATATCAATCAAATGACCGGTGATTTACACAAACCATTTGTTGATGACATAATATTAGTGAGCAACAGTGGCAAGCCCATGAGAAGGGTGCCTGATTTAATTGATGTTTGGTTTGATAGCGGAGCAATGCCTTATGCACAATGGCATTTCCCCTTTGAAAATAAAGAAACTTTTGAAAAAAGTTTTCCGGCAGATTTTATTGCGGAGGGTGTAGATCAAACTAGAGGATGGTTTTATACTTTACACGCTTTAGCTGTTTTGCTTTTTGATAGTGTTGCTTATAAAACTGTTGTGAGTAATGGATTGGTGCTCGATAAAAATGGCAATAAGATGAGTAAGCGCTTGGGCAATGTAGTAGATCCATTTGAAACCATTAATCAATATGGTGCTGATGCAACGAGGTGGTATTTAATAACCAATGCTTCTCCTTGGGATAGTTTGAAATTTGATGAAGAAGGTATTAAAGAAGTACAGCGTAAATTCTTTGGTACATTGTATAATACCTATCAATTTTTTGCTTTGTATGCTAACGTAGATGGCTTTCATTTTGAACAAGCATATATTCCCGTAAATAAAAGACCCGAAATTGATCAATGGATTATTTCTGCTTTGAATAGTTTAATCAAATCGGTAACCCAAAATCTTGATGCTTATGAACCTACTCAAGCTGGAAGAGCAATTGAAGAGTTTGTAGATTCTCAATTAAGTAATTGGTACGTTCGTTTATGCAGAAGAAGATTTTGGAAAGGCGAATATGAAGAAGATAAAGTAGCTGCATATCAAACATTATATGAATGTTTAGAAAAAATCAGTCAGTTGATGGCGCCTATTGCTCCTTTCTTTGGAGAATGGCTGTATTCAAATTTGAATCAGGTAAGCAAACGATTCCAAGAGCAATCTGTTCATCATACCAATTTTCCAATTGCTGACGAGTCTCTAATAAACAGCGATTTAGAAAAAAGAATGTTACTGGCACAAGAAACGTCATCATTGATTTTGTCTATTCGTAAAAAAGTAAATATTAAAGTAAGACAACCATTACAGAAAGTATTTATTCCTGCAATGGATCAAGAAATGGTTCAGAATATAAAATTGGTTGAAAACATTATTAAAAACGAAACCAACATCAAGGAAATAGAAATGTTGGACGCCAATAATGATTTTATCAGAAAAAAGGCAAAAGCTAATTTTAAAACTTTAGGTAAAAAATTAGGTGCGAAAATGAAATGGGCAGCAGCTGAAATTGAAAAAATGGATAATGCTTTAATCGACAAAGTGCAAAATGGAGATTATGTTTTAAACAGCGATTTGGTATTAAAAGGCGAAGAACCTATTGTTATTTGTTCAGAAGATATAGAAATAATTGCAGATAATATTCCCGGATATGAAATCGCCACTAAAGGAATTCTAACAGTTGCTCTAGATCTAAATATTTCACAAGTGCTTCAAAATGAAGGGAATGCAAGAGAGTTTGTGAACAAAATTCAACAAATAAGAAAAGAGAGCGGGTTTGATGTTACGGATAGAATTGTTGTACACATTAGCGAAAACATTGAAATGAAAGCATCTTTAATGGAATTTAAAGAGTATATTTGCCAAGAAATTTTGGCCGACGAACTTGAATTTTCTCAGGTTTTGGCCTCAGGATCACACATTGAGGTTAATGATGTGACTTTAATGGTTAATGTTAACAAAAAAACGAATTAGTTATGGCAACCAAAAAACCTGTAAAAAAACCGGCAGCCAAAAAACCTGTAAAACCAGCACCAAAAGTTGCAAAGAAAGCAGCTCCAGCTAAAAAAGTTTCAAAACCAGTTGCGGCTAAAAAAGTTTCAAAACCAGTTGCGGCTAAAAAAATTGCAAAGCCAGTTCCAGCTAAAAAAGCTGCGAAACCAGCTCCAGCTAAAAAAACAGTGAAACCAGTTCCAGTTAAAAAAGCTGTGAAACCTGTTTCGGCTAAAAAAGTTGCAAAACCAGTTCCAGTTAAAAAAGCTGCGAAACCAGTTGTGGCTAAAAAAGTTGCAAAACCAGTTCCAGCTAAAAAAGCTGTGAAACCAGCTCCAGTTAAAAAAGCTGTACAACCAATTGCGGCTAAAAAAGTTGCGCCAGTTACAATTCAAAAAAAAGAAGTGAAAAAAGAAATAGTAGTTGAAGTGAAAGCAAAAAAAGCAGAACCCGCAAAACCTGTAATTAAAGCGCCTGAGTTTATTAAAAAAGTGGTAGCAAAAAATCCAAAGGATATTAAAATTGCTCCTGCAAAACCAGTGGTATTGCCAAAAATAAACACAAAAACTTCTCGTTCATACGAACCAGATTTCACTAAATCAGTACTGGATTCTAAAAAAATAGAAGTATCTGCCCCATTAATTAAATACTCTGATGCAGAATTGATGGAATTCAAAGAGATCATTTTGAAAAAAATGAATGATGCTAAAAAAGAGCTTCATTTTCTTCAAGGTTTAATTACCAGAAAAGATGATACAGGTGGAGATGAAAGCGAAAACAGATATATGACAATGGAAGATGGCAGCTTAAGCATGGAAAGAGAACAATTAAGTCAAATGGCTAGTCGTCAAATTACATTTATAGATCATCTAGAAAAAGCATTGATGAGAATTGAAAATAAGACTTATGGTATTTGCAGAGTTACAGGTAAATTAATTGATAAAGCAAGATTAAGAGCCGTTCCTCACGCAACTTTAAGTATTGAAGCTAAGATGGGTATTAAAAAATAAGATAACCAATTGTATTCATAAGATTAAGGAGTTTGATAAATATCAAGCTCCTTTTTATTTTACCTCCTGCATCTCAACCAATTTATAATAAGTTCCCTTGTGATTGAGTAATTGATCATGTGTACCTCTTTCGATGATGGTACCTTTTTGTAAAACTAAAATTTCATCAGCATGGCGAATAGTGCTAAGACGATGAGCAATAACAATAGAAGTTCTGTTATTCATTAAATTATTGATAGCGTCTTGTACTAGTCTTTCACTCTCTGTATCTAAAGATGAGGTTGCTTCATCCAAAATTAAAATCGGTGGATTTTTTAAAACAGCTCTTGCAATGGTAACTCTTTGTCTTTCTCCGCCACTTAATTTATTACCCCTGTCTCCTATATTGGTTTCATATCCCAAATCTTTTTTATCAATAAAAGAATGAGCATTAGCAATTTTCGCAGCTTCCATTATAGATTCTATACTTGCATTTTCCATCCCAAGTGCAATATTGTTTGCTATTGTATCATTGAAAAGTATGGGTTCTTGGGTAACAATGCTGATCATATTTCTTAAAGATTTTAAAGAATAATCTTTAATATTTACTCCATCCACTAAGATTTCTCCGCTGGTTACATCATGAAAACGTGGAACTAAATCAGCAAGGGTAGATTTGCCCGCGCCGCTACTACCAACCAGTGCAATAGTTTTACCTTTTTCTATTTTGAAATTAATATCCTTTAAAATTTCTACGTCTTCATATTTAAAGCAAACATTCTTAAATTCAATACTGTGTTCAAAGGATAGAATTTGTTTACCCATAGGATTATCATCCACTGTAACAGGTGCCTGTAAAATTTCTTCTATTCTTGTGATGGCTGCAGAACTTTTTTGAAGATTACTAACAGCAGATGAGATAGATTTAGCCGGATCAATAATATTATAGAACAAACCCATGTAGGTTAGAAACAAAGCGCCGTTCATTTCAATTTCGTGCGTTAAAACCAATCTTCCTCCAAACCATAATATAGAAGCAAAAATGGTAACTCCCATTAATTCACTTAAGGGTGAAGCCAGATCTCTTCTTCTACCCATAAGATTCTTTATTTTTAATAAATCATCACTTATCTGAAAGAATTTATTTTTTAATTTATGTTCTACGTTAAATGCTTTGATAACCCTTAATCCGCCTAACGTTTCATCAATAGTAGAAAATATTTCTCCGCTTTTTTCTGCAACTTTTACAGATTGTTTTTTCAAAGACCTAGTTAATCTTCCAACTAATAAACCCATCACTGGCAAGCTTATTAAAATAAATGCGGTTAGCTTGGGGCTGATATAAAACAGCACTGACAGATTAATGATAATTGCAATGGGGTCTTTGATCCAACCTTCGATAGCACCAATAACAGAGCCTTCAATTTCTCCCACGTCATTGTGAATACGACTCATTAGATCACCTTTTCTTTTTTCGGAGAAATAACCGATGGGCAAACTCAATAATTTATTATAAAGCTCCAATCTTAATGTGTTCACAATACTATTTTTCATTGGTCCTAATGTTCTAACCGATAAGTATAAAAATAGATTTTTTAAAAAAATAGAAGAGATAATTAAAATACAAACTACACTCAGTGCATGTAAAGCATCCCCTTGTTGCATAATAGCAAATAGGTAATCATTAACCCATTGAATAAAAAAATTGGTGCTTTTTTTCATTGCGGTGGTCGTCCCTAAATTCACCCCAAACAATAATTGTAAAAAGGGGAACAGCATAGCTAGAGATAGCACTGAAAAAGCAATAGACAATATAATAGTAATAAAGTAACTAAATATGGAGCTTTTGTACGATTTAAAATAGGCGAAAATTCTGGAGTACTTCTTCATGTAAATAATTATACTTTCAAACAGCAAAGTAACTAATTTTACAGAGAATAAACGAGTAAAGTTATGATAGAAGGAAAAAGACAAAAACAGGTAGCCGCTGTAATTGAAAAAGATTTGAATGAGATTTTTCAAAAAATGGGCTTAACCATGCTTCATGGAGGGATGATATCAATTTCTTCTGTAAAGATTACGCCAGATCTTTTTGATGCGAGAATATATCTGAGTTTCTTTAAAATAGATGATCCTGTTAAAACATTGAATTACATTCAAGAAAAAAGTTGGGAGATCAAAAAAGAATTAACAGCAAGAGTAAGACATCAATTAAGATCTATGCCACAGCTTACTTTTTATATTGACGATACGCTTGACTATGTTGATAAAATGGAGAAGCTATTTAAAGAAATAAAATCTGAAGAAGATAAAATTAAGCCCAATAAATAATCCCCAATGTATTTTCGTTTTGCGTGGAGATATTTTAAAGCAAAGAAATCTGCAAATGCAATTAATATTATTGCTTGGGTTACTACTATTGTAATTGCTTTTGCCACTTGTTGCCAAATATTAGTGTTGAGTGTATTCAATGGGTTTGAAGATCTTGTTCAATCTCTTTACGCCTCATTTTATCCAGATATAAAAATCATACCGGCTAATGGAAAAACTTTTGTGCTTGATGGTAATGCAATCGCTAAATTACAATCTATCCAAAATATCGAGGTTTTATCAACTGTAGTGGAAGAGAAAGCGCTCCTTCAACAACTAGAATTTCAGACTGTTTTGCAACTTAAAGGGGTTGATTCTTCTTATAATAAAATAGGTGGCTTTAATTCGAAAATCATACAAGGAAAATATGATATTGGGAATCTGCAAAATCCCAAAATAATTGTGGGGTATGGTGTTCAAAATGCATTAGGTATTTCGGTTGATGAGGCAACTGTACCAGAAAGGCTTATTGTGATGATGCCTAAAAAAAACAATGTAACAAACGATCCTATTTCGTCCATCAGTGAAGGCAGTATATTGCCATCAGGTGTATTTGCCATTCAGCAAGATTTCGATAATAGTTATGCATTAACAAATATTGATTTTGTAAAACAACAACTAGGGTTAGCTGAAAATGAATTTACCTCCATTGAAATAAAATTAAAAAATTATAAACAAGAAAAGCTAACTCGAGAACAAATTAGAAAAATACTTCCGAAACATTTTGTTATACAAAACAGATACGAACAAAATGCTACTTTATATAATACTATGGTTACAGAAAAATGGGCCATTTATTTATTACTTACACTTATATTAATTATTGCTTCATTCAATATTATCAGCTCTTTAACTATGCTTGTATTGGAAAAGAAATTTGATATTGGATTGCTTAAAAGTTTGGGTGCTAACACTTCACAAATTCAAAAAATATTTTTAGCGGAAGGTTTATTAATTGGATTGATAGGCACAATAATAGGCACTGTTTCAGCAATAATTGTTTGTCTGTTACAATTAAAATTTAAGCTAATAAAAATCGAAGGGGGCAGTTTTTTAATTGATTACTTTCCAGTGAAAATGATGCCTACCGACTTTATTCTTGTAATCAGTACTTCAATTTTCATCTCCTTATTAGCTGCATGGATACCATCCAGAAAAGCAGCAAATACAGAAATAATTCAAAACTAATTTTTATTAATAATCGCCAAGAGTTTCTGGCAATTGATTTAAGGCCTTTTGAAGTTGCTCATCATTTGGAGCAATGCCGTGCCATTCGTGAGTGCCTTCCATAAAATCAACCCCTTTTCCCATAACTGTTTTCATCAATATAACAACTGGCTTTTGTTGACCTAAAAGTGATTTTGCTTTATTCAACCCATTAATAACCTCCTCCATGTTATTTCCATCCATTTCTAGTACTATCCAATCAAAAGCTTCAAATTTATTTTTAAGATTTCCTAAGTTTAAAACTTGATTAGTGCTACCGTCAATTTGTTGTCCGTTACAATCAATAGTGGCGATGAGATTATCAATTTTTTTATGAGCTGCAAATAAAATAGCCTCCCAATTTTGCCCTTCGTCCAATTCACCATCTCCATGTAATGAAAAAATAATACCATTATCATTATTTAGTTTTTTTGCTAATGCTGCTCCTGCGGCAACACTAAGCCCTTGACCCAATGATCCACTTGCCATTCTTACCCCAGGTAAATGATCATGGGTTGTAGGATGCCCTTGTAGTCTACTGTTGATTTTTCTGAAGGTTTGTAATTCCTCAATG
>CANGGD010000063.1 GCA_947453295.1 Chitinophagaceae bacterium
TAAATTGAAATCTTCTATTGCTTTATTATAATCCTGACGAGCAACATTTATTCTGTTTTCTGTTCCTTCAATTTGAGCTTGAAAATCTCTAAAAGCGTCTGTTGTTTTTAAATTTGGATAGTTTTCTGCAACTGCCATTAATCGGCTAAATGATCCTTGTAAATTGGCTTGAGCCTTTTGATAAGCCGCTAAAGAAGCGGGATCGTTAATATCTACTTGTATAGAAGTCGCTTTTGATCTGGCTTCCATAACTTCCTTTAGTGTTGATTTTTCAAAATTAGCAGACCCCTCAATTGTTTTAATGACACTACTATACAGATCTGTTCTTCTTTGATAATTGGTTTCTACATTTCCCCACACTTTTTTTATTACCTGATCTGCACTGATTAAACCGTTATAAACATTGCAACTCCAAAAACAAACGATTAAAAATAATGCGGCGATTGAAATTAAAATAATGTTACTTGTCTTCATGATGTTTTTTTTTGTAAAATTAATTAATAAAATATGATTCCCCTAAATAAAACAATGAGCCTTTTTATTAAGAATGATGATTCTAGTATTCATTTTGAGGTGATGAAGCATTAATAACCTGCTTTTCCACCACCAATATTTTCAATTGGATGCCAAGTGGTTTTAACTTCCTGAAAATCGTTTATAAAATAGGGAGATTGTGTTTCTTTGGTATTCCATTTTTTATTTTCGTAATAAATAACACGCTTTACATTTAAAGCCGCTTTTTCTTTTATTATTTTTACTGATGCTGCATCATTCTCGCAATAACAAGTTGCATTTACATCCATATGATCCGCAAAAAAAGGTAACAATTCCGACACTTTCCCTGTAAGAATATTCACCACACCACCAGGCAAATCTGAACTATTAAGCACTTCTGCAAAAGTTACTGCACAAAGTGGCTTTGATTCTGATGCGAGCATCACACATGTATTTCCGCCTGCAATGATGGGAGTCATAATAGAAACCAATCCAATCAATGAAGTACCTTGAGGTGCGATTGCAGCAACTACTCCCATTGGCTCCAAAACGGAAAAATTAAAGTGAGAGGAGGCCACCGGATTAACTGCACTAAAAATTTGTTGATACTTATCACACCATCCACTATAATAGATTAACCTGTCTATTGATAAATTCACTTCTGCTTCAGCATTCCCTTTTGATGATCCTTGTTTCATCAACTCTTCTATAAACTGTGCTTTCCTACCTTCCAGCATTTCAGCAATTCGATATAGAATTTGTCCGCGATTAAATGCAGATCTCCCACTCCACCCACCAAATGCTCCTCGAGCACTTCCTACAGCGTCTCTAAAATCTTTTCTAGAACTCAAACAAACATTTGCAATCATTTCACCTTTAGCGTTAGTTGCAATATACGTTCTGCCGGATTCCGTTCTAGGAAATTGACCGCCTATGTATATTTTGTATGTTTTTAAAACTTCGATTCTATTTTTTGTTGCCATTTTTTAAGGTTTAATTCGCTACGCTGGTTTAATAGTTTAATTCGCTGCGTTGGTTTAAAGTTTAAGATATGCCCCCAAACCATGCAAACCACCTTCTCTACCATACCCGCTTTCCTTATACCCACCAAATGGAGAAGTTGGATCAAATTTATTATAGGTATTTGCCCAAATTACACCTGCTCTTATTTTAGATGTCATATTGAATATCTTAGAGCCCTTGTCTGTCCATACTCCTGCAGATAATCCAAAAGGTGTATTGTTTGCTTTTTCGATCACTTCATCTTCAGTTCTGAAAGTTTGAATAGCCAATACCGGACCAAAGATTTCTTCCTGAGCAATACGATTCGATTGTGCCACATTGGTGAAGATTGTTGGCCTACAATAAAATCCTTTTTTAGGAATAGCACATGAACTCTGAAACATTTCTGCACCTTCTTGTTGACCAATCTTCAGATATTTATTGATGACCTCCAATTGTTGTTTTGAATTGATGGCACCGATATCTGTATTTTTATCCAAAGGATCTCCAACAATCAATGATTCGATTCTGTCTTTTAATTTTTGTAAGACGACTTTATAAACAGACTCCTGTACAAATAATCTGGAACCTGCACAACAAACATGTCCCTGATTGAAAAAGATACCATTAATAACTCCTTCAACCGCTTGATCCAAAGGCGCATCATCAAAAATAATATTTGCAGCTTTTCCTCCTAATTCTAATGTTGCTTTTTTATTGGAACCAGCAATTGCTTTTTGAATTATTTTTCCAACATCAGTTGATCCCGTGAATGCAATTTTATTTATATCTGGATGATTGACTATTGCTGCTCCTGTACTACCCGCTCCCGTTATAATGTTAACGACGCCAGGTGGCAAATCTGCTTCCTGAATAATCTCGGCAAGCTTTAAAGCTGTTAGCGACGTAGTTTCTGCTGGCTTTAATACTATTGTGTTTCCTGTTGCCAATGCTGGAGCTATTTTCCATGCAGCCATCAACAAAGGAAAATTCCAAGGAATTATTTGTCCGGCTACGCCTAAGGGTTGTGGACTTCTGTTTGGAAAAGCATACTCTAATTTATCTGCCCATCCTGCATAGTAAAAAAAATGATTAGCGGCAGTAGGCACATCAAAATCGCGACTTTCTCTTATCGGTTTGCCACCATCCAATGTTTCGATTACAGCTAGTTCTCTTGCACGCTCTTGAATCATTCTGGCAATACGATAAATATATTTCGCTCTTTCTTTTGGAGATGTTTTTTTCCAAACTTTTTCATATGCATTTCGCGCAGCTACAACCGCTTTATTTACATCCGTAGCATTTGCATCAGCAACGGAAGATAATTTTTCTTCATTTGCAGGATTGATCGTATCAAAATATTTTTTAGATGAAGGCTTTTCAAATTTTCCATTGATGAATAACTCATATCGTTCCTCAATTTTCGCAACTGACTTACTTTCAGGAGCAGGCGCTAAATTGCGAGCGCTTTCGAATTTGAGTTTGATGGTGTTGACTTTTTTTGCGGCCATAGAGAATAAGGTTTAAGAGGGTTAAGAAGTTTAAGAAGTTTGAGAAGTTTGAGAGGTTAAGGATTTAGAAACTCAAATGCCTCTAGTTTTTACTACTTAAATTTCAATCCCTTTATTTCTGTATTTTTTAAATAATTAATTAATTTATAGATAAGAAAATTTATTTTAAGATATTTATCTGCAATTTGCTCGAACTCATGCTGATTGATATATTCAGCATCTAATGCTCTGTAAGTCTGCGATTTAAGCTCTGCGCAAGAACCTTTAGCATAAGATAAAAAAAGAATAAATTCTTTAGTCCCTCCTCTTTCAAAGCCTTCTGCAATATTATCCATAATTGAACCAGCCGATCCTTCTATTTGATTAATTAATCTGTAATTTAATTCGAAACGCTTTTCTCTGATTAATTTTCTCATGAATTTATTTAGAACCCTTGCCTCTTGCCAACAAATAATGTCTTCGAATTTCTTTATCGTCATCTTGGTGTTTTTCAAACAAACCTAAAAAAAAGACCTCTTAACTCAACTCAATTTTACTTAATAATATTAAGGTCAAGAATGAAATGACTTTCTAAATTTATTTTGACATTACCTAACAACGAAGGCTCCAACCAATTTAACCTCATAAACCTCTTAAACCTCAAAAACCTCTTAAACTTCTTAAACCCCTCGTCAGTCCAACGAAAAATAATCTGCCGACTGATACACTCCTGTTCTTTGTTTCATCAATTGCATCAGAATATCATTAGCCAAACTACTCGCTCCGAAACGAAACCATTCGTTATTCATCCAGTCTTCGCCCAACACTTCGTTTAACATTACCAGATAGTGCAAGGCCAATTTTGCTTTTGAGATCCCACCCGCTGGTTTCATGGCAATTTTCTTTCCGGTTTTGTAATAAAAATCTCTGATGGCTTCCAGCATTACCAAAGTAACCGGCATAGTTGCTGCAGGAGAAATTTTTCCGGTAGATGTTTTTATAAAATCGGCGCCGGCATACATGGCGATATCGCTTGCTTTTCTCACTTTGTCATAACTACCCAATTCGCCAGTTTCTAAAATTACTTTCAATCGTGCGTCACCACAAGCTTCTTTAATTGCAGCTATTTCATCAAACACAAAATTGTATTCACCCTGATGAAATTTACCTCTTGAAATTACCATGTCAATTTCATCTGCACCCTGACTGATAGCAAACTTTGTATCTCTTAATTTTACATCTCTTGCTGATTGTCCGCTGGGAAAAGCTGTTGCCACTGAAGCCACTTTTATACCACTATCCCCTAATGCTTTTTTTGCAACTGAAACCATAGAAGGATAAACGCAAACCGCAGCTACTGTTGGAAGGCCTGAATAAAAATCATGTAAGTGCATAGCCTTATAACATAATTGTTTAACTTTTCCTTCGGTATCCTTTCCTTCCAAGGTGGTTAAATCAATCATATTTAAAGCCAACTTCAACCCGTTGATCTTGGTTTCGTTTTTTAAACTTCTTTTGGTAAATCTTGATGCGCGCTCTTCAACACCAACCTGGTCAATTCTCGGAGATATTGTAAAATCTGGAATTTTTATTATCATGTTTGCATTATGATTATTATTAAAAATAATAAAAATTTAAAGAAGTTGCTAAGAATAGATAGATTTAGATTTTAAATGTAATTCTATTTTAGTGTAAGACACACACTTAAACCAGCGAAGCGAAAAAACTATTAACCCTTCTTCACAGCTGCAATACCAGGTAATTCTTTTCCTTCAAAATATTCAAGCATGGCACCACCGCCTGTTGAAACATAACTCACTTTATCGGCTAAGTGAAATTTATTTACTGCAGCCACACTATCACCACCTCCAACAAGACTAAAAGCACCATTAGCTGTAGCTTCCGCAACCGCTAATGCAATTGATTTAGTCCCTTCTTGAAATTTCTCCATTTCAAAAACACCCATGGGGCCATTCCACAAAATTGTTTTGCTTTTCAAAATCACTTCTCTGAAATCGGCAATTGCTTTTTTCCCAATGTCCAACCCCATCCAACCTGAAGGAATGCCATAACTTTCGCAATTAGTAGTTTGGGCATCCGCAGCAAATTTATCAGCAATAGTGCTATCCATTGGCAAATGTATATTAACGCCTAATTGTTTTGCTTTTGCTAAAATTTCCAAAGCAAGATGTAAGCGATCGTCTTCACACAATGAATTTCCAATTTGCTTTCCTTGCGCTTTCCAGAAAGTGTAAGCCATTCCGCCACCAATAATAATATCAGTAGCACGATTCAATAAATTTTCTATAATCAAAATCTTGTCGGACACTTTTGCTCCACCAATAATTGCAGTAAATGGTTTTTCTGCTGCATGTAGAACTTTTTCAGCACTGATGACTTCAGCTTCCATTAGCAATCCAAACATTTTTTTATCAGGTGAAAAATAATCAGCAATAATAGAAGTTGAAGCATGAGCACGATGCGCTGTACCAAAAGCATCGTTAACGTATACATCACCTAACTTACTTAATTTTTCTGCAAAAATGCGATCACCTTTCTCCTCTTCTTTATAAAAACGAAGATTTTCTAACAATAAAACTTCTCCTGATTGTAAATTACTTGACTTATCAATTGCTTCCTGTCCAATACAATCATTGGCAAAATCAACTTTCGTATTTCCCAACAAAGATTGTAAATGGTTAACCAAATGTCTCAATGAATACTTGTCAATTGAACCCTCTTTCGGTCTTCCAAGATGACTCATTAAAATAACAGAACCTCCATCTGAAAGAATTTTTTTTAGAGTAGGTAAAGTTGCAGTCATTCTGGTATCATCTGTAATTTCGAATTGATCATTCAACGGAACATTGAAATCCACACGTACTAATGCTTTGATGTCTTTAAAGTTATAAGCTGAGAATTTTGACATTCGAAATAATTTTAATTATTGAGTTAAAATAAAAATATGATTAACGATGCATTAATAATTTGTTGGCGATAAGTTAACACCCATCAATATCAATGTGATGTATTTTTGTTTGAGGTTGATTAGATAATAATTTTCTCATAAACAGTTAGTTTTGGTAAAACGGGGCCCTTATTCTTAGGGGCTCTTTTTATTTCTGCAAACTAAAGAGACTATCTACAAACTCATCTTTATCAAAAACTAATAAATCAGTTGCTTTTTCACCTACACCAATAAATTTTACAGGAATTTTAAATTGATCAGCGATAGCTAAAACTACTCCTCCTTTAGCTGTACCATCTAATTTGGTGATGGCAAGTGCTGTTACATCTGTAGCTGCGGTAAATTGTTTTGCTTGTTCTAATGCATTCTGACCAGTACTGCCATCGAGTACCAACATTACTTCATGTGGAGCTTCCGGAATTACTTTTTGAATAACTCTTTTAATTTTTGTCAGCTCGTCCATCAAATGTGCTTTATTATGAAGTCGCCCTGCAGTATCAATTAAAATTACATCTACATTTTTTGAAATACCACTAATAATAGTATCATATGCAACAGATGCGGGATCGCTTCCCATTTCTTTTTTTACAATAGGCACATTGGTTCTTTCACTCCAAATTGTTAATTGATCAACAGCTGCTGCTCTAAATGTATCTGCCGCTCCTAATAAAACCGACTTGCCAGCCAAGGTAAAATTATGCGCCAATTTGCCGATTGTTGTGGTTTTTCCAACGCCATTCACACCAACTATGAGCATCACATGAGGCTTGTGCCCTTTTGGTAATTCGTAATTAATATAGTTGTTTGCTGAAGATGTTTCAACAAGCAATGCCTGTATTTCTTTTTTAATTAAACCATTTAATTCGTTAGAATTCATGTATTTGTCTTCATTAACCCTCGCTTCTAAACGTTCTATTATTTTTACAGTTGTAGCGATACCAACATCTGCGCTCACAAGAGCATTTTCTACTTCATCCAACACAACAGCGTCAATTGTAGACTTTCCTATAATAGCTTTTGCAATCTTTCCAAAGAAACCTTCTTTGGTTTTTTGCAAACCGCCCTCTAACGTCTCCTGTTGTTGTTTTTTTCCAAATATCTTATCGAATAAACCCATAATTCAAACATAATTCATTTTAGTATAAAACAGAAATAAATACCCCTATACCTAATCCAATTCTGGGATACCCCTAAAAAAGAAAGCTATCCTGATAACAGAACAGCTTTAAATAATTTATAAGTATAGCCAATAAAGGATTTAGCTTAAATGATCTTTAATTTTATCTTTATGAACCATTGCTTCTTTAAATGTATACGCACCAGATTTAGGGCTACGTAAAGCACGAATTACTTTAGTCCAGTTTTTTGCATCCGCTGCTGCTTTTTGGTCTTTTGTTTTAATCGCGGTTTTAGCTGCTTTTGCCATAATTGCATTTTTATTATTTATCTATTTTATTTCAATTGACTGAAATACAATAAGATAAAATGATTAACTATTTAATTTCTTTATGTACAGTTACCTTTTTTAATATAGGATTGAATTTTTTTAGTTCCATACGCTCAGGCGTATTTTTCTTGTTCTTTTTGGTAATGTAACGACTAGTTCCAGCAAGTCCACTTGCTTTATGCTCTGTACATTCCAAAATCACCTGAACTCTGTTTCCTTTCTTTGCCATGATTTTATTTTTTTAATAACGCTATTAAATTTTTTCTCCTGCAGCACGCAATTGTTTTACTACACTATACAAACCATTTTTATTGATGGTTCTGATTGCTTCTGATGAAAGCTTAAGTGTTACCCATTTATCTTCTTCAGCCAAGAAATAACGCTTGGTTTGTAGATTTGGTAAAAACCTACGCTTTGTTTTAATGTTGGAATGAGAAACTTTATTACCTGTAATAGGCTTCTTTCCTGTTAACTGACATACTCTAGCCATATTCCTTAATTTTGGAGGGCAAAGGTAAGCAATTTCATCAATAAATAAAGTTTCATCTAAACTATTTTTTTTTGAAACAGTTTTTTTTTGAATAATACAGCCAAAAATAAGCTGGAAATCCCTAAATATCTACCTGAATTTTCTTTTTCTTCTTTGCCAAAGTCAATACCCGTATCATTTGTAGACCAATCGCCAAAATAATGAAGGCTACTCCTAGGTAAAAATGATTATCTATTAATTTATGTTCATTAAATATTAAGAAAGCTAAAAATACTCCATAAACTGGCTCTAAATTATACGTAAGGTTGGATGTAAACGCAGATATTTTCTTCAAAGCCATTAATTGTAGCACAAAAGCTAATACTGTACAAAAAACGACGAGTAACAATAACCAACATAGATCTGAAAAAGTTGGAATGAAATATTGGGGAGGGAATTTGATAAAATAAAAAGGCAAAAAGACTGTTAGCATTATTAACCCACCTAAAAACTCATAAAACGTTAACGTAATTGGATTAAATCGATTTAATAGTTTTTTATTATACATAGGAAAGCAGGCGCTTCCTAACGCAGACAATAATCCGAAAATTATGCCAGTTTTATATTGTGGGTGAAAATCAAATATTATATATACTCCCAATAATCCAATCAAACCAAATATAAACTCAATAAACACAAACTTGGTTTTCAACAAAACGGGCTCTAGAATAGAAGAAAAAAATCCAGCTGCTGATAAGCAAACCACCCCAACAGAAACATTTGCATATTTTATGCTACCATAAAACAACACCCAATGTAAAGCCAGTATCAACCCTACTGCTGTTATTTTAATAAAATCCCTTTGGTCGATTTTTTCAAATTTATTTTTTGATCTTAATGCAATTCCAATAACAATTACTGAAAACAACAATCTATACCAAACCAACAAACCTTCATTAAGTAAAATTAATTTTCCAAAGATGGCTGTAAATCCTGCCAATAGAACAGCTATATGTAATTGAAAAAATGCTTTCCGCATGTTATTACAATTGTATTTTATTTTTATTTTAACATTACAAATATCACCTTAATGTTATTGTTTTACAAAACTTATAAAAAGTTAAAAATTATTTTCTCTCAGAAATAATTTATTTTTCTTGTAAGTATAGAAGATTTCGTAATACTTTTACAACCAACAATATTTTTTATGTTTACTTATCGTAACGAATCTGACAAAAACAAAAAAGCATTTCTCATAACAACATTCATTTGTTTGTTGATATTGCTTATTTTCTTTATTGTTCGATTCAGTCATACTATTATTCCTAACCCGCCCGTTGTGCAGGATTTAATAGAGATTAACTTAGGGAATAATGAAGGTGGTAATGGCGACGAGCAACCTGAAGTAAAAGGGAACAAAACAATCCCAACTGAAACAACCCAACAACAAGAAAATACAGCAAATAAAGCCGATGAAGAAAAAGTAAATAGTTCAGACGACAATGACCCGGAAAGTGCAGTCATCAATAAAACTGAGAACAAAAGAAAAAAAGTACAAGATCAAACAAATGTTGAGAAGACCGCTTTAAAAAACAAAAAAGCTAAATTGATTTACAACGGGCCTGATAAGGATAAGAATGGCAATAATAGTGAAACGGACAACAATTATAAATATCAAGGTGATCAGCAAAATGGAAAAGGTGATAATGGAGATCCTAAAGGTGATAAAGATTCCTATGGAGATACCCATGGTGGTAAAACTGGTGGACCAAAAGTAATTAAGGGGAATAGGAAAATTGTACAGCGTTATCAATTCGAAGGCGATTTAAATAAAGCTACCATATACGCTATCATAAAAGTTTCTCCTTCAGGAATTGGCGACTTTCAAGGGTTTGATAAGGGTAGCACAAAAAGAAGTCAGGCTTATGCTAATGCTATAGAAAAATATTTGAAAAACATTCAATTCAACAAATCACAAGAATCATCTATCGTTACTGTTGAATTTATTTTTGACATTCGATAGGCTATTATTCTTTGAATTTATTTTTTCCGAATGAATTATCAAGAAACTTTACAATACTTATACAATCACTTACCCATGTTTTCCAGAGTAGGTCCTATTGCTTACAAAAAAGACATTCATAATACTATTGCCCTTTGTGAGAGACTTAACAACCCTCAAAATAATTTCAAATCAATTCATATTGCAGGAACTAACGGAAAAGGAAGCACGAGCCATATGCTAGCGGCTATTCTTCAAACACAAGGTTACAAAGTAGGACTTTACACCTCCCCTCATATTAAAGATTTTGGCGAAAGAATAAAAATAAAAGGGAAGATGATTGAAGAGCAGTTTGTTATTGATTTTACAGAAAAAACAAAAAATATTTGCAATGATATACAACCTTCTTTCTTTGAACTAACCGTTGCTATGGCATTTGAATATTTTTCAAATGAACAGGTTGACATTGCGGTAATTGAAACCGGCTTAGGTGGAAGGCTTGACAGCACTAACATCATTCATCCTATTTTAACCCTTATTACAAATATTGGTTTAGATCACACACAGTTACTGGGAAACACCTATGAAGAAATCGCTTTTGAAAAAGCAGGCATTATTAAATCCAATACCCCTTGCATTATTGGAGAAACTTTACCCAGCACCTTACCTGTGTTTGAGAAAAAGGCTTTTGAAATGAATGCTCCATTATTAACTGCAAACGATTATTTTGAATGCATTAACTGGGAAAAAGATGAGCATCATTTGTCCTGTTTCCTTTTGAATAAAAAGTTAAACCTAACAGAAAAATTCTCAATTGATTTAACTGGTAATTACCAAATA
>CANGGD010000064.1 GCA_947453295.1 Chitinophagaceae bacterium
TAAAAAAACAACACATACAATTATTACACCTGCTGCAAGGATTTCAAAGCAATTGATAAAAAATGTATATGCACTTCCTAAAGGAGCTAGGAACATTCTATGCGTGCCTAACAATCCATCTAAAACAATTTCTAATACTTCAATGTTTATAATAATAAATCCAGCATAAATAATAAGATGCAAAAAAGCAACTAAGGGGTTGCGAAACATTTTTTTTTGACCTAATGCTAGTATCAGCACATTTCGCCATCTTAGTTTGGGATTGTCAGATAGATTTTCGGGCCTCCCTAAAAAAATATTCCTTTTTATTTGCAAAATATTTTTTCTGAATAGCCAAATCGAATAAATAGATAGCAATAAAAATCCAACTTGTTGTATATATTGCATGATAAATAATTATAGGTACTAAGGTAAATCATTCTATATTATTATTGATTAATTTCGGAATTTCAATCAAAAAATTACTTGTTTATGATACTTGACAAAGAAACAGCCAGTAAAAAATTAAAACGGATTGCACTGGAAATAGCAGAACGAAACCATCACCAGAAAGAATTGATCTTAATTGGCATAAAAGAAAATGGGATTGTCATAGCAAGAATTATTGAAAAGCATCTTAAAGAATTTTTTTCTGGTTCAGTTCAAACGCTGGAACTAAGTATGAATAAAAAAAATCCAAGTGAAATATTTCTAAGTGAGACAATTAGTTTTGATGGAAAAGCGGTGTTGTTAATTGATGATGTTGCGAATAGCGGTAAAACTATTTTATATGCGTTAAAGCCAATTATAAATCAACATCCTTCACAAATAGAAACAGCTGTTTTGGTAGAAAGAACGTACAAAAAATTTCCTGTAGCCATAAATTATGTAGGCATTTCAGTTTCTACTACTAAACAAGAAAATATTATTGTGGATGTAAACTCGACTGAAGTATTAGGAGCACATATTTCTAATGCCTGATAGTTCTTAAAAATAAACATAGTGGAAACGGAATTTCGAATTCCCATATTCAATAGCAGGCATAGGAAATTTCAAAGCATTCAAAATAAAAAGTGTTGATTTTAAGTATTTATTTTTTGTTTTGATTTTTGTCAAATCTATATCAGGTGCTAGATACCATTGTCTGTATTTTTTAATATCGGGCCTGTTAAAAACGACACTTCCATTTTTATCGTAAGCAATATTTTGTCTGGCACCAAACATTCCTTCTGCACCCGTTCCAATAGCTATATTTAACCAACGAGGCAAAAGATTATTGGGGATTATTGAAGATGCATTTACACTCAGCCAATAAGTTTGCCCATTATAATCTTTTAAAAATCTTTCAGGCGCTGTTTGTCCAAACAAAACTATATTTCGTTTATTTAATAATTCATCCGAATAATTTTTCTCATGAAAAGAAACTTTGAATTGAATCTTTTGTTCATTCCAGGCAAGTTCTTGTGCAATGAGCATTCCGCTACCAATCATATTTGCACTGATATCACCCCAGCTCCAGCCCCAAGCCTCACTATATGCATCTAAAGTTTCAATAACAGTTTGGTATAAAGCGCCAGTCAGTCCTCCAATCCAGATGCTTTTTTTTCGATTCATACCCGCTTGTTTCCATAAAGCAATACTATAATTTCCCATTGTGTATGCACTATAGGCGTGACCAATTTTATCTATTTGCTGCCATTCAGCTAAATCATTAAAAGTATGAAAAGAAGTTTGAGGATAATTTTTATACCAAGCATTGTATAAACCCAACATGCTTCCGCCATAAATTCCAGCATTTATGCATGCCAGTTTTTTGATTTTATTTTTATTGTACTGCGTTGTTGATATCTGAAGAGAATCATTAGCTTTCAATCGAACAGAGGAGTCAAATTGAGAAAAAGAATAATTGTAAAATAAAATTGTTATAAAAAAAAACAGCATGCGTTTTTCTATTTTAAAAAAAGTCCGACTAGTTTTTTCTTTAAATAACATAAACAAATTTAACTGTAAACTGAATATTAAAAGTTGAATAGATTAAATTTGCACAATAATAATTTAAACATGGAAAGAACTATTGAATTAAAAATTGAAAAATGGTTAAATGGTAATTATGATGAGTCTACAAAAGAGCAAATCAAATTACTTCAAGAAAATAATACAGATGAATTAACTGATGCATTTTATAGAGAGTTGGAATTTGGAACTGGCGGATTGAGAGGAATTATGGGCATCGGCACCAATAGAATGAATAAGTATACTGTAGGAATGGCCACGCAAGGATTTGCTAATTACCTACAAAAAAGTTTTTCGGGTGAAATAAAAGTAGCCATCGCTCATGATTGTAGAAACAATAGCAGAGCATTTGCTGAAATAACGGCAAATGTCTTTGCTGCCAATGGCATCAAAGTTTTTTTATTTGAAAGTTTACGTCCTACACCTGAATTAAGTTTTACTATTCGCCATTTGGGATGTAAAGCAGGAGTAGTGTGCACTGCAAGTCATAATCCCAAAGAATACAATGGTTATAAAGCTTATTGGGATGATGGAGCTCAATTGGTTCCTCCTCATGATAAAAATGTAATAGCGGAAGTGGAAAAAATCGCTTCAGTGGATGATGTGAAATGGAGTGGTGGCGAAGCTAACATTACAATCATTGGAAAGGAAATGGATGAGGCCTATTTAAACATGGTTAAGAGTTTAAGTGTTTATCCAGAAGTATGTCAACAACAACACGATTTAAAAATTGTATATACTCCCATTCATGGTACTGGTATAATGTTGGTGCCACAAGCTTTACAATCACTCGGCTTCGATAATGTGCATATTGTTGAAGAACAAAGTAAGCCCGATGGTAATTTCCCAACAGTTGTTTATCCCAATCCAGAGGAAACAGAAACCATGAGCATAGGATTGGCAAAAGCAAAAGCATTAGATGCAGACATTTTATTGGGTACAGATCCGGATGCAGATAGAGTAGGTGTTGGCGTTAAAAATAATTTGGGAGAATGGGTGCTGTTAAATGGCAACCAAACTGCATTGTTGACATTTAATTACATGATTGAAGCAAGAAAAAATAAGGGCATCAATCAGCCAAATGATATGGTCATTAAAACAATTGTAACTACAGATATGATTGACGTGATTGCAAAACATCATGGTGTTGCATGTTACAATGTACTCACTGGTTTTAAGTGGATCGCCTCATTGATAAAAGAAAAAGAAGGAAAAGAAAATTACATAGTAGGAGGGGAAGAAAGTTTTGGATTAATGATTGGCAATGAGATACGTGATAAAGATGCAGTAAGCGCTGTTGCTATTTTATGCGAGATGGCTGCTGTTGAAAAAGCAAGAGGTAAGAGTTTGTATTCTAAATTGATAGAATTATACACTCAATTTGGATTATACAAAGAAAGCCTGGTGAGCATTACCAAAAAAGGAATGAATGGAGTTGCTGAAATTAATAGCATGATGGAGTCTTTTAGAAGTAATCCACCTAAAATGATTGATGGTATTGAAGTGGTTGAATTGCTGGATTATCAATTGCAAATTGGAAAGAATCTTCAAACAGGAGAATCATGGGCAATCAATTTACCTAAAAGCAATGTATTGCAATTTCTTTTAAAAGACCATTCGAGGATTTCTGCCAGACCAAGCGGAACTGAACCCAAAATAAAATTTTATTTTAGTGTGAATGCTTCTATTGCTGATGAATCTCAATTTAATAATACTGAAAAGGTATTAGACCAAAAAATTGAACGTATTATTGCTGAAATGAAATTGAATTAAAATAGGAGAGCGTAAATATGAGGCAATATGAAGATACATACAGACATAAAGGTCTTAGAAAAAAATTAGTAGATCATCTTCGTGAAAAAGGAATAACAGACGAAAATGTACTTCAAGCCATTGGAGAAGTTCCCCGGCATTATTTTTTAGACCCCGGCTTCGATAGTGTTGCTTATGAAGACCGGGCATTACCTATCGATGTTGACCAAACGATTTCGCAACCTTATACAGTTGCTTTTCAATCACAATTGCTAAAAATTAAGCCTTTCGACAATGTGTTGGAAGTTGGCACTGGTAGCATGTATCAGGCAACGATATTAGCAGAAATGGGCGCTAAAGTGATTACAATAGAAAGGCAGAAAATTTTGTACGATCAAACTAAAAATTTCATTTTAAGAAATAAATATCCCTTATCGAAATTAAAATTTGTTTATGGGGATGGGTTTCAAGGGCAACCAACTTTTGCGCCTTTTGATAAAATAATTATTACTTGCGGCGCGCCTTTTATTCCACCTAAATTAATTGAACAATTAAAGCCAGGCGGCTTAATGGTGATCCCACTTTTGCAAGATGAGTTTCATCGAATGATTAGAATAACAAAAAATCAAGACGGCTCTCTTTTTGAAGAAGCATTTACTAATTTTTCATTTGTGCCTATGTTGCCAGGTAAGAATGATTAATCAAATGCAAATTAGCCAGCTGTTGGTATATTCATAAAACTCTCTTCTTCCTTTCCCATGGCTTGATGTTTCATTTTCTTAGCAACATCATGTCCAACATATTTTTCAATTCTTTTTTCAATAAAATAGATACAAGGTGTAAGTACTATTGCCATTGTGAATTTGTACATATAATTCAATAAACAAATAGCCAAAACTTTTTGCCAGCTCCAGTTATTACCAATTTTAAAAGCAATAAATAATACAATAAAACTATCTACCAATTGAGAAACCAAAGTTGATCCGGTAGCTCTTAGCCAAATCCATTTTTCTCCAGTCAGTTTTTTTATGCGATGAAAAACGGTTACATCAATAATCTGACTTACTAAAAAAGCCATCAAACTTCCCACAATAATCCACATGCCTTGTCCAAAAATACCTGAGAAAGCAACCTGCATATTGTCAATGCCTTTATCTTTATTGGAACCAATCCACCAATCTGGAGGAGTTGTATGTATGGCCAAATAAAACATAATGAAAGCATAGGCAATTAACGCTATTGCGATATAGGAAATTCTTCGTACCGCTTTGGGTCCGTAATATTCATTAATAATATCTGTCATGATAAATTCTATTGGCCACAACAAAACCCCGCAGGTTAATGAAAAGGATAAGTTACTTTCTCCAAACAATGTTATGTTAGCGGGAGAAATGCCTAATAATTTTTCCAAAGAAAATATTTTACCGCCTATACATTCTGCTATTAAAGCATTCGCAACAAAAAAGGCGACGATAAAAGTAAAAACTTTGGTAGGTCTATCGTTTAGGATATTTTTTAACATACAAGTGGATATAAATTAGTAATTAATATTTCGGATATCTGTTTGTGAGGAGAGTGTTTTTAAATCAATAGTTACATTTTCTTCTGCAACAATATATCCTCTTTCATTTTTTAATTCACATAAAGATTTCATTTTTTTTACAAAATATTTTTTATTTTTTGTATTCATTTCTTTCATGTTAAAGCAAATATAGTACTCGCCCTCTCTGCCCATTGGTCCAATATGAACAGCTTTAATTTGTCTAATATGATATTTTTTTTTGAAGCTGTTTATATTTTTAATCAAATTTATTTCCTGTGGAACTCCAGTGCCGATACTTTGGAATTTCAATAATAATTTGCAATGAATACTGCTGTCTTTTGTTTGAGCAAAAGATAAAAAAGACAGTAATAAAAAAATAATTGTAAAAAATATCCTCATTGTACAAGCTTTTGAAGAATGAAGATAAAAAGATCTGCAGATAAAACAACTGAATAAAATGATTTATCATTTTTCAAATCTACCCGATTTCTCTATAATTAAGACTCTGCACATAATTGGTTTAATTCTATTGCTATCATCAATATTTCCTTTTTTGCCATTTTCTATGTCTGGAATGGTAGAACTGGTAAGTAACGTGAGTATTTTATTAAATAGAATCTCTCTTGCTTTAATCGCTTCCTCTGCTTTCAGCTCTTCAAATTTCCCGTTGATCAAAATACATTGCCAATGATTCATGCTCGACATTAAATCGATTTCTATACACACCAGCGGGTTTTTTCTTAAAATATCAATTTTTTTTCCTTCTTTCGATTGGAAGTAAATATACTTTCCATCATATGCATAACTAACAGGAACAACGTATGGTTTTTTTGCATCAGAACAAGCGACACGGCATAATGATTGACTCATTATAATATTTTCAATTTCTTCTTTAGTAAGTGTTCCAAGCATAATAAAATTTTAGCAATAATATTTTTTTTCATTTTTGAAATGGATATTATTTGTTTTTTTTGAAATGATTTTCATCATAAGAATTAGTTTATTTTCTATTTAGAATTGTTTGCCTAAATTATAAATTGCTCCTTCAAAAAAAAGTAACATTATGAAAACGATTTTCATTGCAGTTGATTTCTCAACGCATTCAAAAAGTATTATTAAATATGGGATGGCACTTGCTCAAGCAATGAAAGCCAGAATCGTATTATTTCATGTATTTCAAACGGCTGTAACAATTCTTGAAGCCAATGCATTATTAAATGCAAAAGAATTAAAATTGACAGCAGAAAATGCATTAAAAAAAGAAGCGGACGATTTGCTATCAACAGATAATCAAGTAATAGAAACAATAGCTGTGGAAGGAGTTACAGATGAAATGATTTTATTGTATGCTAATAAATATCCCAATTGTTTTATTATTTGTGGAATGAAATTAGAGGGAAGATTATCGAGGTCTTTTTTTGGTACAACAGTTACTTTGTTGGCCAGAACTTCAAATTTGCCAATTATTATAGTTCCTGAAGAATATGAGTTTAAAAACATATCTAAAATTGCACTGGCTTCAGAGTTCGACATTGATACAGAGACTCAAACTCTTGAAGGGCTAAAATTAATTGGGGAAGCCTTTAATTCAAAAGTGCTTATTGTGAGAGTGATGGAAACAGCTTTAAGTGTAATTGAAGAAATCAATTATCGATCTGAAAGACTAACGCTTTATTTAAAAGATTTCAAACCAGAATTTTTCTTTCCTAAGTCAAATCATATTACACTTGTGCTTAAAGAATTTATTGAAGAAAAAAGAGTCAATCTGTTAGTTTTAATTCCTCATCATCATAATTTATGGGAAAGAATTTTTATTAAAAGCGAAACAAAAGATATGATTTTCAATGCTGATATTCCTTTGCTCATTTTGCCTGAAATTAAAGCACAACCTTAAATCAAAAAACACCATAAATTAAAAACCCCGATTACATTGAAGCAATCGGGGTTTTTAAGGATATTTTTAATTGAATTAAAATCCAATTAATAGTTTTGTTTGATCTATTATTATGCCATTTGCATCACTTAAGATTAAAACATAAGTTCCTTTTGCGAAAGAAGGCATGTTTACAAAATAATCACTCCATCCATTTTCATAAGAGAATGCTTGATTATAAACTCTTGCACCATGACTATCATAAATAGTGATGATTTGTTTTTTGAAAGTAGAAAGACCTCCAAAAATGTTATAATAAGAAACATGGAATGAACCTCTATTTGGATTAGGGAAAACAAATAAATGAGTTTCTACTGAATCAGTAATTACAATGTCTTGCGAAGTTTTGTTACATAATCCATTGGTTCCATTAGCCTCAACAGAGTAGGTACCAAGGTGTTGAATATCTACAACTAAACTATCGCTGTTATTTGATATCACTTGTCCATTTCTTCTCCAGATAAAGTTAAATCCTGTTGATGGAGTAACACCTGCTTTCAAGGTTACTTTTCTACCTGGCAATAATTTTACATTAGCAGGAGATGCAGTAAATGTTACAACAGGAAGTGGGTTAACGGTTACATTAACTGTTGTTGTGCTTACACATGTATTTGTGTTAGTTCCAGTTAATGTGTATGTATTAACCAATGGAGCGCCAGGATTATTAGGATTTAAAGCAGGGGTAACTGTTATACTTGCACCAGATAAATTTCCAGGTGCCCAAGAATATGTATTTGCTCCACTTGCATTTAAAGTTACTGATTGACCAGCACATACTTGATTCGCACTAGTAGTAGTGGTTAATACAGGGGTAGCATTTACAGTAAGTGTAGCCGCATTTGAATTTAAAGAACCAGGACAAGCACCTGTACTTACTGAAGCGACTACTCTATATTGATTGTTGTTTAAAGTTGTAGTTGTACCATTAACAGTATAGCTAGCACTTGTAGCACCAGTCACATTATTCCATGTAGCACCTGCATCTGTACTAACTTGCCATTGATAAGTAACTCCATTACCTGTAGCAGTTGAGTTGAATGTAGCATTACTACCACTACAAACTGTTACGCCTGAAGGTTGACTTGTAATAGCTGTTGCCACATTTACAGTAAGCGTTGAAACGTTGCTGTTTGCAATTCCACATTGAGTAGTAATAACCGCTCTGTACTTGTAATTATTTGAAGTTAAAGCAACATTTGTAGCTGAATAAGAAGCAGAAGTAGCTCCAGAAATATTTGTCCATGTTGTACCTCCGTCTGTGCTAATTTGCCATTGATAATTTACACCTGATGTAGATGAAGCTGTAGTGAAAGTAGCAGTACTACCAACACAAACGCTATTTGTAGCTATTGGTTGTGTAGTAATTGTTGGAGGGGTGGTAGCAGCTACAACAAAAGAAACAGTTGTTGTTTGTGTAACAGCTCCTGCAATACCTGTTACTGTAATAGGATAAGTACCTGGCGTTAGTGTATTAGTATTGTTTAAAGTTATTGTACTTGTACTTCCCGGTGTTAATGGAGTTGTTCCAAAAGTAACGTTTGTACCAGAAGGAACACCTGCTGTTGCTGTTAAGTTGATTGGTGTTGAAAATCCTCCATTAGAAGTAGTAGAAATTGAAGTTGATGCAGAAGTTGATGATCCACAAGTAATATTAGCAGCTACCGCATTTCCGAAAGAGAAACCTGTAGTTGCTTGAGTAATGGTGAAGTTAGCATTAGAAATATCAAAGAAAATATTACCAACCGCTTCCACTTTTATTCTTGCTGTTGTTGTAGGATTGTTTGGAATAGTTACTGCTTCTGTACCATCATTTGCAGTACTGTCATTTAATACAATTGGGAAAGTTTGTCCACCATCTGTACTTAATGATATTTTTACTTTTGCACAACTAACCGGAGCTGCTGTTGTATTATTTACATTCCAAGTAATTGTTTGTGTTGTAGAACCAGCCCATGATACATTTGTATTAGGTGCAGTTACAGAGAATGGACCCGATGCAGCACTAACAGTAATAACTACATCTTTAAAGGCAGTTTGTCCAACTTTTACCGGAGCCGTTGAGCTATACGGACAATTATCTCTTACTGTTAATCTGAAGTTTAATGTTCTTGCAACAGAACTTAATGCTTCAATGTTAGTTCCTGCACTACCACCTGTTATAGGACCAGTAACATTTTGTCCTGCAAGGATGGTAGATAATTTAGGAAATAATCTTGTAGGAGAAGCAGATGGAGAAAAAGAAATCCAGTTTGGACCAGTAGCTTTAGTAATACTTGCAACACTACTTGCATTAGTTTGAGCAGCTGAAGCATTATCATTTTGTTCCCAGCAATATGTTAAAGCATCTCCAGTATTTGCATCAGTAGCAGAACCAGTTAAAGCAAAAGGCGTGCTAATAGGTATTGTGCGATTAACATTATTTGCAACTACAGGGGTAGCGTTGTTTGCTGTAATACTTGTAGTAACTGGACAAGTTTTGGTGTTTAAATTAGTTTGAATTTGATCAATAGAAGATTGGTGATAAATATCAATTGAGTGAGGAGCCACATCCTGGTTAGTAATTCCAGCATAGCCCATGATTGTAATTCCAGAACCCACTTCTTTATTAACACCAGACCCTTCATTACTCATAGAGAATGTATGGTTGCCGCCCATTTGGTGTCCTACTTCATGCACAACGTAATCAATATCAAAATTGTCACCTTGAGGAATTGCATCAGCAGGAGAAGTAAATCCACTTCCTTTTTGACCATTGGTACAAATACATCCAATACAACCTGCATTTCCACCACCACCAGAAGCACCAAATAAGTGTCCGATATCATAGTTAGCTTCTCCAATAACAGAAGTTAATGTACTTTGTAACTGACCATTCCAAGTTCCACCAGCACCAGTTGCTGCAGCAGCATAAGGATCAGTCGCTGCATTGTAATAAATTACTGAAGTAGTATTTGCAATTAAATTAAGATGGACAGCTAAATCTTTTTCGTAGCATCCATTGCAACGAGTTAGAGTTGCGTTAATAGCAGCAAGAACCAAATTAACTTGAGCCGCACTAGTTGCACCAAAATAATTTGAGTATTCAGCAGTAACAGATTGTGCTAAACGCATGGTTTTCAAATCGCCAGTATTTCTTTGCGTTTGGCCAGCAAGGGTAAGAGTGTTATTTATATCTGAAGCCATTGCATGATCTGGTGCTGAACAAGTCCATGGTAATTGACCAGGATTTCTTTGAGAATTAAAAACAGCATAGATTTTATGATCTTGAGAATAAGCTTCAATGAATTCATTTTTTCTGTCTGTTCTAAACATCATTGTTTGAATTCCAGACGGAGATAAACTTAATTTTAAAGTTGCATATTTATCAGTAATTCCTTTACCAGAGAA
>CANGGD010000065.1 GCA_947453295.1 Chitinophagaceae bacterium
ATGCTTAGGATAATACCCTAACAATGTTCCGTCATTACAACCAATATCCAAAACAAGCGGATGTTTTACTTTCGCAATTGTATCGGTAACTGAATCAACAATATCTTTTAAATGATTTCGCATTGTATTATTTGTGCCACTTCTATACCAATAAGCGGCATATAATATTTCGCTCGGAACAGAATGTTCCATTTGCAACAATCCACAAGCGTTTTCATCTTCTTCAGGATTACATCTTACCAGTGAACAATTTATTTTTCTTTCACTCGGCATTTCTTTACCCGGCTTAACAAAGCTACCTTGTAAATATTGAGGGCCTAAATTGATTACCTGTTTTAATGAACTAGATCCACAAACTCTACATGTTGTTCTTTTTCTAATGTGCATTTTAATTACTTTTATTTGATTGTATTATAGAATAACCAAATCAAGTGCGAATTTAGAAATTTAATGCCTAATTATACCAAAAATAAAAGGATATTAAATTATCAATTAATTATCTCTAAATTCGCATACATATTGATATTTTGATACCAGAAACACCTTCATTTAATGTCTCAAATAAGAAAAAAGAGTTTATTAGCATCAATATGGACTTATACAGGCTTTCTCATAGGTGCATTGAACACCTATTTTCTAACGCATAAAAACTGGTTTTCTACTGATCAAAACGGCTTAACTAGGTCAATGATTGAAATAAGTCAGTTGATTTTTGCTTTTTCATGCTTAGGCACCCCTACCTTTTTATTTAAGTTTTTCCCTTACTATGACGATAACCTTGCTCCCAAAAAAAATGATATTTTAGGACTATCCTTGATGATCGCAACCGGAGGGTTTATTTGTACAGCTTTAGGATTTTATTGTTTAGAACCACTGGTAATTAAAAAATTCAGTTTTCATTCTCAATTATTGGTTGATTTTTATTTTTGGATTTTACCAATGGGTTTTCTTGTATTGTTGTACAACATTTTCGATACCTACTCAATTGGAAAAGGTAAAGGTGTACTTAGTAGTCTTTTGAAAGAAACCATTTTAAGAGTTTATACTTTAACCATTATAGTATTAAAAATTTTAGGGTACATCGATTTTGAAACTTTCGTCCAATTGTTTTCATTGCAATATTTAGCAATTCTAATTATTCTCATTATTTTATTAAAAAAAGAAAACAAGCTTTTTCTTAGTTTCAAGATTAGTAAAGTATCTTATAAATACAGAAAAAAAATCCTCGCTATCTTATTGCTAACTTTTTTTACAGTTATTGTGGCTGTATTGCGTCAAAGTATTGATGGATTGGTTTTAGCTGCAAAACAAAATTTAGGTAAGGTGGGTATTTTTGGATTAGCGAGTTATATGGTTTCACTAATTCAAGTGCCCTCAAGAGGAATGATTGCTATTACTTACCCTATATTATCAAGAGCCTGGAAAGATAAAAACCTGCCCGAAATTCAGCGAATTTATGGGCGAACATCTATAAATATGTTAGGCTATTCTTTGTTTTTTTTCTTTTGCATATGGCTCAATTTTGAAAACGGAATACAATTTTTAAATATTAATCCAGATTATTTAGAAGGGAAATGGGTCTTTTTCATGTTGGGAATTGTAACTATAATTGAACTCGGCACCGGTGTAAACGGACAAATCATTACCACTTCAAACTATTGGACTTTCGAATTATGGACAAGCCTGTTGTTGACTATTTTAATAATTCCTTTAAGTTATTTTCTAACTGTGAAATATGGAATTATGGGTCCTGCAATTGCAAACCTTATTTCATTTACAATTTATAATTCAATAAGAATTTACTTTCTATGGTATAAATTTAAAATGCAGCCCTTTAGTACAAAAACAATTGAAGTGATATTTATTTCCTTACTGGCTTATGGCATTAGTTTTTGGTTCACAAAAAATATGAATGGAATATATGCAATCATTAGTTCGTTGTTCGTGTTTACAATAATTTATGTTCCATTATTTTATTGGAGAAACATCTCCCCTGATGTTAAACAATTGATGGAAAGCATGTTTGCTAGATTCAAAAAAAATAATAGTTAGTCAATTGTCTTTAATTTCTGCCAAAACAATTCAAGCGCTTCTAACTTTTGCTGGTCCAATTTGTAATCAAGGTTATAGTGATAGTATTTATCTAAATCATAGTAAGGGAAATTAATTTCTTTGGAAATTTCATCCATCTTACTTAATGACGTTTTAAGTACATCGTTAAAATTAAAAACAAAATCGTCTGATAGTTTTTTATTTGAAACCCAAGCTGCAAACACAAATGGCAAACAGGTATGTAATTGCCATGTCTCAGCTAAATCATAAACGTATTTAAAATTATTAAGTTGAACCAATGCTCTATCTCCAATTATTAACCCAGCTTTATTGCCTTTAATTTCGTTGTGAAATTCACTCTCAGAATTGATGAAAAGGGGTTGAATATTCCAATATTCCTTTAAAAGAATTTTTAAAAGGGCTACTGATGTTTTACTTTGATAATCTAAAATAATTGAATCAATTTCTTCAATAGGAACCTCACTAAATAAACAAACACTTGCCACAGGATTTGTTGCTCCAATGCAATAATCTGAAATGATATAATATTCTTTTAAATCAGGAATAGCTGCAACAGGAATTAAACCAAGATCTACCTCGTTGTTCATCAATTTTTCTGAAGCTTTTGAAGGAATGTCAAAAATCAACTCTATCTCATTCTTCATCATGCCCTGTTTAAAACCATACACTAAAGGCTTTGTATTTAAATAGCTAACGGCTACAACTTTTACTTTTTCGTTCAATGATATAAGTTTTTACAAAATTAAACTTAATCAGAGTATTTTATGTACATTTTTAGTTTAAGAACAATTAATAAAATAGATTTTTGTTGCTATATGAAGAAGCAACCTATTAAGTTTAATACTATTTTTGTGAGCAATATGATATTTAGAAGTAAAGCCCCATTAAGAATTGGACTAGCTGGTGGAGGAACTGATGTAAGTCCTTATAGTGATTTGTATGGCGGAGCAATCCTTAATACAACAATATCGCTTTCTGCGTATGCAAGCATTGAGTTGCTTGATGAAAAGAAAATCATCATTGAGGCTTTGGATAGAAATGAACAACAAGTCTTTGATAACCTAGATTTATTACCAATTGATGGCACATTAAATTTATTGAAGGGAGTTTATAATAGGGTCAAAAACGAATATTCTTTTCCTTCAACAGGATTTAGATTAAGTACATTTGTAGATGCACCTGCAGGATCTGGATTAGGTACCTCTTCTACGCTAGTTGTTGCTATTTTAGGCGCTTTTGTAGAAATGTTACGATTACCCCTAGGTGATTATGACATTGCGCATTTAGCTTATGATATAGAAAGGAATGATCTCGCATTAGCGGGAGGAAAGCAAGATCAATATGCTGCTACTTTTGGAGGTGTGAATTACATGGAGTTTTATGAAAATGACAAGGTAATTGTTAATCCTCTTCGCATAAGACCTCAATATATGCATGAACTGGAAAACAACTTGGTACTCTATTTTACTGCTACTTCAAGAGAAAGTGCTACAATAATAAAAGAGCAAGTGAAGAATGTAAACAGCAAGAATGAAAAAAGCATTGAAGCTATGCATCAACTGAAAGAGCAGGCCAGAATGATGAAAGAAGCTTTGTTGAAAGGAAAGCTTTCTGAATTTGGCGAAATCTTAGATTTTGGTTTTCAACAAAAACGAAAAATGGCCAATAATATAAGCAACAGTTTAATTGAAGAGATTTATGAAAGCGCAAAAAAAGCTGGTGCAACGGGTGGAAAGATTAGTGGTGCCGGAGGCGGTGGATTCATGATTTTTTATTGCCCAGGGAATACCAATTATGCAGTTAAAGAAGCTTTATTAAAATTTGGAGGTGAAGTAAAAAATTATACTTTTACACATGAAGGCTTAAGAAGCTGGACAATTTAAGAACCTAATTAAACAGTACAATGAGCGAAAAAATAAAAAATATTATACAAAATTCAATTGATGTAAAAGCGGCGGTTTTAGCAAATGAGGATCTTTTGAAAACATTGCAGCAATGTGTAGACGAAATAGTTGCGGCCTTCAAAAACGGTAATAAAGTGCTGTTTTGTGGAAATGGCGGAAGTGCAGCAGATGCACAGCATTTAGCGGCTGAGTTCAGTGGGAGATTTTATACAGACCGCGAGGCTTTGCCTGCTGAGGCTTTACATGTAAACACATCCTACCTAACGGCAGTAGCAAACGATTATAGCTACGATGTGGTATATTCAAGAATCATTAATGGAATTGGTAAAAAAGGAGATGTACTCGTTGGATTGAGCACTTCAGGAAACAGCGGAAATATTGTAAAAGCTTTTGAAAAAGCTCGTGAAAAAGGAATGATTACAATTGGGTTAACAGGCAGTACAGGAGGAAAAATGAAAGACCTAAGTGATTACTTATTGAATGTTCCTTCAAATGATACTCCTAGAATTCAAGAAAGCCATATTTTATTAGGACATATTATTTGTCAATTAGTAGAAGAAGATTATTTCAAATTGACTGTATAATTCATATCGTATGTTGCAAAAAGGACCGGCTGAATTTTCAAACAATGAATATGAATGTATTATTTTAGCTGGTGGATTTGGAACCCGATTAAAATCAGCAGTTCCTGACTTGCCAAAATGCATGGCGCCTATTAATGGGAAGCCTTTTCTTCAATATTTGATAGATTATTTAATTCAACAAGGTGTACATTCATTTATTTTTTCTCTGGGATATCTTCATGAATTCATCGAATCATTCTTACAAGAAAATTACCCAACACTTATTTATAAAATTGTAGTTGAAAATGAACCTTTAGGAACTGGTGGCGCTATTAAACTTGCAATTGAACAAGCTCATCAGAAAAACGTAATAATATTAAATGGCGATACCATGTTTACAGTTAATATACAAGAGCTGTATAATTTTCATACTCAACATGACTGCATTACTACCCTCTCATTAAAACCAATGCAGCAATTTGAAAGATATGGAGTTGTTTCAATTAATGAACAATGCCATATTCAACAATTTCAGGAAAAAAAATATTATGAGTCTGGATTAATAAATGGTGGAGTTTACGCACTCAATGTAGATTTATTTAAAAAGCTCTCCTTACCAAAAGTATTTTCTTTTGAAAAAGATTATCTTGAAAAATATTTTGCTTCCTATAAAATGATGGGATTAATTCAAGATAAATATTTTATCGACATTGGAATCCCTGAAGATTTTGAGAAAGCAAAAAAGGAACTCAGTTAATTTCAAATAAATATTTTGACAATACCCTTTAATGATATCAATAAAAAATGGACTCTCTTCTTAGATAGAGATGGTGTGATTAATCAAGAAAAACATGCAGATTATATCAACACTTGGGAGGAGTTTACATTTTTGGAAGGTGTACCTGAAGCCATTGCTGTTTTCACTAAATATTTTGGTAGAATTTTTGTAGTCACAAATCAAAGAGGTGTTGGAAAAGGAGTTACAACATTAGAAAATCTGCAATTGATTCATAACAACATGAAAACAAAAATTCAGGAATTGGGAGGTCATATTGATGAGATCTTTTTTTGCCCTGACGTAGATAATAACAGCATCAACAGAAAACCTAATCCAGGAATGGCTTTTCAGGCAAAAAAAATATATCCTGAAATTGATTTTAATTATTGCATTATGATTGGGAATACAATTAGTGATATGGAATTTGGAAAAAACATTGGGGCTCATACTATTTTCTTGCCTACTACCCATCCTGAAATAAATGACAGCGATAAGAGGATAGATATGGTATTAGACTCATTATATTCTTTTTCAAAAATATTAAGTGAACAAAAAATCAGCTTTTAAAGGGTTTTATTATTTTTCAATAAAATTATCAACTATTATATGATACGTTATTTTAGTATTTTTTTAGTGCTTTTGTTTTCAATAAAATCTTTTTCACAAACAATCAATAACAATACAATTGTTGAGTTGACAAAAAAAGAAGATTCTTTAAAAATATTAGGTGCTAAAATTTTACAGGATGAATTTACTTCTGAAAGAATTAAAGCAGATAGTGCATTCACAAAATTGTTTGTTCGAGCATTAAAATTAAATAACTCATTTTATTTCCCATTTGATTCAGTTATCTCTGTTTCGAAGTTATATGCACCAGATAGCAGTTTTAGAATTTTCACATGGCAAATAATGATTAATGAACAAGAATTCGTTTATCATGGTGCAATACAAATGAATACTAATGATGGTTCTTTAAAACTCTTTCCATTAGTTGACAAATCTAATCTCATAGAAAATTACGATGACACTATTACCAATAATAAATCTTGGATTGGTTGTTTGTATTACAAAGTTTTGATGAATTCTTTTAACAACAAGAAATTTTACACATTGCTGGGTTATGATGAAAATACAGATACCACGAGTAAAAAGTTTATTGAAGTAATGAAGTTTGAAAAAGGAGAACCCTTATTTGGTGGCAATTATTTTGGCTTTCCAAAAAATGATAGTTCAAATAAGCCTCATGCTAGATTTGTGATGGAGTTTAAAAAATTCGCAGGTCCAAAATTAAATTATGATGAAGAATTTAATATGATTATAAAAGAGCAGCTTGTTTCAGAAACCAATGAGCCTTCTAGAAAAAGTACTTTAATTGGCATTGGAGACTATGATGGATTTTCCTGGAAAAACGGGAAATGGGTTTTTGAGAAACAAGTATTTGATCAGAATAATAATTCGAATCCACCGTTTGAAAAAAATCAGTAACACAAAAACAATAACAGATTACTATACACTCTAGTCATCTAATTTCAACACAGCTAAAAATGCTTCTTGTGGTACTTCAACATTACCTATTTGACGCATTCTCTTTTTTCCTTCTTTTTGCTTTTCTAATAATTTTCTTTTTCTGCTAATATCACCACCATAACATTTTGCGGTAACATCTTTTCTCATTGCACTAATATTTTCTCTGGCAATTACTTTTGCTCCTATTGCTGCTTGAATGGCTATTTGAAATTGTTGACGCGTCAACAAGTCTTTTAATTTCTCACATAATTTTCTACCAAATTCTTGAGATCTACTTCTGTGAATTAATGCACTTAATGCATCTACTTTTTCGCCATTCAAAAGAATATCCATTCTTACAATATCACTATCTCTAAATCCGATTGGTGAATAATCAAAGGATGCATATCCTCTTGTTTGTGATTTTAATTTATCATAAAAGTCAAAAACGATTTCCGTTAACGGCATTTCAAAAATCAATTCAACTCTATCTGCCGTTAAATATCCTTGATTCACAATGATCCCTCTTTTGTTTATACAAAGAGTCATGATATTGCCAATATATTCTGGCTTAGTAATTATTTGAGCTCTAATAAAAGGTTCTTCAATACGTTCCGTTCTAGTTGGATCAGGTAAAGTAGATGGATTGTGTACATCAATTTTTTCGCCTTTAATTGTATGTGCGATAAAACTAACGTTTGGTACAGTTGTAATTACTGTTTGATTAAATTCTCTTTCTAAACGCTCTTGAATAATTTCCATGTGAAGTAATCCGAGAAATCCACATCTGAATCCGAAGCCTAATGCTTGAGAAGTCTCTAATTCAAAAGTAAGAGAAGCATCATTTAATTGAAGCTTTTCCATGCAGTCTCTCAATTCTTCAAACTTGTCTGTATCTACAGGAAAAATACCTGCAAACACCATTGGCTTTACTTCTTCAAAACCATCAATTCTTTTATCCGTAGGATTTGCAACAGTTGTTAAGGTGTCTCCTACTTTTACTTCTTTTGCATTTTTTATTCCTGTAATAATATACCCCACATCACCACAATTAACTTGCTCTCTTTTATCTAATGACAATTTTAAAATACCCACTTCATCAGCTTCGTATTCTTTATCGGTACTAAAAAATTTAACTTTGTCTCCTTTTTTAAGTGACCCGTTGAAAATTCTATAATAAACTATAATCCCTCTGAAACTATTGAATACACTATCAAAAATAAGTGCTTGTAAAGGCGCATTAGGATCGCCCTTAGGACCAGGTATTCTTTCACAAATTGCCTGTAAAATTTCTTCGATTCCAATTCCCGATTTACCACTAGCTAAGAGAATATCTTCTTCTTTACAACCAATTAAATCAATAATTTGGTCTTTCACTTCAGGTATCATTGCGCCATCCATATCTATTTTGTTGATGACTGGTATGATTTCCAAATCATTTTCAATAGCTAGATATAAATTACTGATTGTTTGTGCCTGAATGCCTTGAGTAGCATCTACTAATAATAATGCTCCTTCACAAGCTGCTAAAGCCCTACTCACTTCGTAACTGAAATCAACGTGGCCAGGAGTATCAATTAAATTTAAAATGAAGGTTCCATCATCAATTTTTCTGTCACCTTTTGAATGTTTATAAGGATAGCTAATTTGAATAGCATGGCTTTTAATGGTGATACCCTTTTCTCTTTCAAGATCCATATCATCCAATACCTGTGCATGCATATCTCTATCGCTTACTGTATTGGTAGTTTGTAAAAGTCTATCTGCTAATGTGCTTTTGCCGTGATCAATGTGAGCAATAATGCAAAAATTTCTAATGTTCTTCATTTCCTTCAAGCTTCTTTTTGAAAGACAAAAATAGCTTATTTTTCACGTAATTCAGCATTCAAATTTGAATGAAAGTGCCGAAAAAAAGCAACTTCAATATAAAATCTTATATCTTAAATAAATTAAATTGAAAGGAAAAGAATAATAATAAGGCCAATAAAAAATAAATAATTGAAAAGAATACAACTTGATTTTTTTTCTTTAAGGCGTAATTACTAATTAAAGGAATAAACTGAAGGGAAGCTAATCCCATCATTAATGACCATCTAGAATTATTAGACATTTGATTCCAATGTATTTCTGATAGTATTGACAATTGCTTATTCATTTGAGTACTTGAATCACTCCAAAAATTTAGATAAAAACCAAATATTGTAAATAAGAAAAATATTAAAACGCCTTTTCTTACACCCCAAGTATAATGCTGGCTCACCGGCATTTTCTTTTGAACGAATAGTAAAATAACTATAAAAAAAACTGAAATGCAAAAAGTAAAATCGAGAAGCAGCATGCATTTATGAATCAACAAATTGGAGGGAGACGTTACGTCCAAAAATGCTTTTTCTCCTTTATATGCCTGAATAAAAACTAATGTAGATTCTATTAATATTGAAATTGCTAATACCCAACTTACTGGCCTAATATATTTTTTTGAGTTTATTATATCTATTAACCAACCCAAAGACCATAATGTAATACAAGAATATATGTAATAATTCAACGGCCTTATCCATGCATTTTCATTCAAAATAGTACGATCATCTAAAATTGATAAAAAAATACATAAAATAGATAATAATATATTAAGGCAACCAAACCAATACAAAACGCCATTTCTTTTTCTCAAGTTCACCAAAAAATCAATCATACATATATAAAATCAATGAAATGCAAACGTAAGGATTAAAAATAATATTTAAAAATTTTTAATGCTTTTTTTATTCATCCATCCCATCAATTTGATCATTATTATGACTATGTTTTAATAAGTCTTGAATTTTTGATATTTCATCTACTTGAAAATACCTCCATTTACCTGGCGCAATACCTTTTAAAGTAATGTTCATAATTCTAATTCTTGTTAATGAAGTCACTTTGTAATCAAGTGCCTCACACATTCTTCTGATTTGCCTGTTCAACCCCTGAATTAAAATAATCCTAAACTTATTTTCAGTTTCCTGTTTAACAAAACAGCTTTTTGTTGTAGTCCCTAATATATCCACACCATTTCTCATTCTTACAATAAATTCTTTTGTGATTGGCTTATCAACTTGAACAACATATTCTTTTTCATGTCCATTGCCTGCTCTGAGAATTTTATTTACAATATCACCATCATTTGTTAAAAAAATTAATCCGTCAGAAAGTTTATCTAATCTTCCAATTGGAAAAATTCTGCTTTTATAATTTACAAAATCTATGATGTTGTTTTTGTCTTTGAGATCTGTTGTACAGGTTATTCCTTTTGGCTTATTAAATGCAAGATAAACGGTAGATTTTTTTTTACGAATTGGTTCACCATCAATTCGAACATCATCCCCTTCTTTAACTCTATTTCCCTTTTGTGCATCCTGTCCGTTAATTGTAACCCTACAATCTTCTATATATTTATCTGCCTCTCTTCTGCTGCAAAATCCACTATCACTAATATATTTGTTAAGGCTTGTATCCATTGACTCAATTGATTAAAAAAAAGCTGCCTTAAGGAAGACAGCTTTTAATGTGTAAATTATTCTGTGGTTATTCAACAGGAGTTTGTTTATTTGATTCGTCTGAACTTCTTTCAACAAGTTTTCCTAATTCAGATCCTTTTTTTTGTTTTTGTTGTGC
>CANGGD010000066.1 GCA_947453295.1 Chitinophagaceae bacterium
AGCTATTACCGTTAGTATATGTGTACACATAAGTACCGCTAGTTGTGTAGGCAGTGCCGTTCCATACATAACTATCACAAGCAGTTTGGTTGGTTACATTATGTGTGCTTTGTTTGATTGTTAACTTCAACGTATCCGCCGAAGGGCAGCTATTACCGTTAGTATATGTGTACACATAAGTACCGCTAGTTGTGTAGGCAGTGCCGTTCCATACATAACTATCACAAGCAGTTTGGTTGGTTACATTATGTGTGCTTTGTTTAATTGTTAACTTCAACGTATCCGCCGAAGGGCAGCTATTACCGTTAGTATATGCGTACACATAAGTACCGCTTGTTGTGTAGGTAGTTCCATTCCATACATAACTATCACAAGAAGTTTGTATTGTTACATTATGAGTGCTTTGTTTAATTGTTAACTTCAAAGTATCTGCCGAAGGGCAGCTATTACCGTTAGTATAATTATAAACATAAGTGCCGCTTGTTGTGTAGGCAGTGCCGTTCCATACATAACTATCGCAAGCGGATTGGGTGGTTACATTATTGGTTGAGTTGATTACATTAACAATGACTTGCGTTCTACTATTGCTAATTGCGCAAGTGCTGTCTTGTACAAAATAAGTTGTTGTTGAATTTAAAACTGGTGTATTATAATTATTGCCTGTGAATAATTTTGTTCCTCCGGTATTTGAATTGTACCATGAAATAATACCTGATCCTGTTGCAGTTAGTGTTGTTGAAAATCCCTTGCAAATACTCGTATTTTCTGACGTTGGATTTACAGGAGGCGTACAATAAATAAAATCAACTAGTGATGTATCACTTCCATAATTATTGACTAAAATTATTTTTCCTGTACTGCCGTTTCCAACAACCGCATTCAATGTGCTGTCTGAAAGTGCTGAAAATGATGTTGCGGCATTTCCTCCAAATGATACGTCAGTTGTGTTTAATAAGTTATTGCCTTTTATCAAAACTGTTGTTCCAGTTACTGCTGTAGTAGGTGTAAAAGAAATAATTTTTGGTTTAGATAAATTAATTCCGACGCCTTGATAAACACCTCTGTTGGGTGCGCTTGTAGCAGATAAGTTATTTCCAAAATAGTCTTTACCTCCGTTATTTGAAATTATTTTTCCAGAATTTAATGCAGAAGATCCAATTTTTATTTGATAGCCTTCATTCGTTAAAATGCCAGTTCCGCCATTGCCTGCGTTTATAAAATTAGGATCACTGGTCAATTTATATGGATCAGATGGTTCGGTAGAATGGTGATTGCCATAAAAAATATTGTTTGAAATATTTCTAACTTGTACACCTGTACCTGAACCAAAAGCATAATCTGCACCAACTGTACTTGAGCTTAAATTGTAAACAATATTATTGTAATAGTTATAGGTGTGGTTATTACCACTATTTTCATGAATAATATTAGGCTTCAAACCCTCACCAATATAAAAAACATTGTTATAAATTTCATTTCCGGCTGATGAATAATTTAAATAAATTAAGTCTCCTAAATCGTTTTGGCTAATACAATATCTCAAAGTACAAGCAGTGTCTCCTGGATCAGGAATACCAGTTGTATTGTTATTAGCGCCCCTGGTATTGCAACCCCAATAAAGTCCTTGTGAATTATCATGGCTATAACTGTATTGAAATATAATGCCAACGCTACCAAAATCTGGATCATATAAACTACCATCAATATTTCCGGGATCTACATTTTGTGTCGTAGCTCTATTATAATATCCTTCATTGTATTGGAAAACAGTGCCTTTAGCTCTTGCAGTAAATATTGTATTTCCTGTAGTACCCAATGCAGTTTCATAACAAACGTTTTTTTCTACTAACCCAGAAGAATCAGTACATCTTATAATCATCGCATTTTTTCCAATGTGATGAATAACGTTATTGCTTATTAATACATTACTGAATCGTCTGTTATACCAATTTACATATTCAGTTCTGTCGGCCGAAAGCGAAGAGTTTTTTCCGCCTGGATAATATACATTCCATTCGTTATCGAAAGCCAGTCCAATGTTTTCACAATAATTAATGTTACAACTATCAATTAAAATATCATTAAATCTTGAGTTATTGGAAGACGTTTCTGTTGTACCTAAAACTGTAAAATATATTCCTCCAGTTCTTTTTGGAATTGCGCCATTTACAGTAGTACTCCCACTTCCTAATTGTCCTTTAATATGATGGATGTCAAGATTTTTTAAATAAATATGATTGGCAGTTCCATAACCATCAATGACTACCATAACACCTCTTCTATCTGCTCCTAACGGATTGGGATTAGTGCCACTTGAACTATACAAGCCCACAAAAAAGTCAGTATTTACAGGGCCATTAGGCGAATTAGTGATTTCTAAATTATTTATTTCTATATACTGTTGATTGTATAAATAAACTACGCCTTGTCCTGTTAACCCATTTCCATGAATGATAGGCTTAGCTCCGTTTCCATAGTTATTAATAATAATTGGACTCGAGTTTGTACCAGATCCCTTAAATTTTAATTGTTGACCAATCCAAACACTTCCACTTTTTAAATTAATGGTAGAACCCGCGCTAATGGTTAGGTTGTACAACTTAGATAAGTTTTTCCAGGGAGTTGAAATGGAGGTGCCATTATTTACATCATTACCATTAACAGCATCTATAAAATAATTTTGTTGAGCTATTGATTTTACTTGTGTAAATAATAATGCAATAATGATTATGTATTTGCAGTAAAAATAAAATCTATCCAAGTGCTTGAATGTGTTGTGTTTTAATGGAAGCATATTATCGTTTTTTCAGAATATCATTTGAATAAATCACGAATTAGATATAGTCATTTGTTATGGCTATAATGCGTTCGATTTTATTCCAAGATAATAAAATTGAAATGTATATAAATATATACTTTTCTTTGTAAACTATATAGAGCAAAAACTAAATCGTTGTAGTTTTAAAAATGGATATAGTAAACTATAATCCTTATTTTAGAGTACTCTGATTTTTAATTTCTTAGGAGTTGTTTATAAACCAATATTTTTTACAATGAAACAAAACAAGATTCGTTCAGTTATAATTGCATCTTCATTGGGCACATTAATCGAATGGTATGATTTTTATATTTTTGGAAGTTTGGCCTTAGTAATTTCAACCAAATTCTTCCCACAAACAAATCCTACTGCCGCGTTTCTTTCCACATTAGCAACATTTGCTGCAGGGTTTGTAGTAAGACCATTTGGTGCTTTGTTTTTTGGAAGATTGGGGGATTTGATTGGCAGAAAATATACCTTTTTAGTTACCTTATTATTAATGGGCGGATCTACATTTTTGATTGGATGTATCCCAGATTACAATAACATAGGGTTTTTAGCACCAGTTTTAGTATTGTTATTAAGATTGTTGCAAGGTTTAGCGCTTGGTGGAGAATATGGCGGCGCAGCTACTTATGTAGCAGAACATGCTCCAGCTAAAGAAAGAGGTTATTGGACTTCCTGGATACAAACAACAGCAACTGTTGGTTTATTTGTTTCTTTAAGCATCATTTTATTAACCAGAAATCTTCTTGGAGTCGAACAATTTGAAACTTGGGGTTGGAGAATTCCATTTTGGGTTTCTATTTTATTAGTGATTGTGTCTTTTTTCATCAGAAGAAAAATGGAAGAATCTCCAATTTATTCTAAAATGAAAATTGAAGGAAAAACATCTAGCAATCCTTTGAAGGAAAGTTTTGGCAATCGTTATAATTTCAAATTTGTATTACTGGCTTTGTTTGGTGCTGTTATGGGCCAAGGTGTTATTTGGTACACAGGCCAATTTTATGCAATGAGTTTTATTGGGAAAGTTTGTGGTGTTAATGGTCAACAAACTGATTTGATAATGGCAATAGCTTTATTGCTGGGCACTCCTTTATTTATTTTATTTGGGAAACTGTCGGATAGCTTTGGAAGAAAAAAAATAATGATGGCTGGGATATTAATTGCCATCGTTTCTTACAGAACTATTTATACAAAGATTTATACAACCATTGATGTATCAAAAAAATCAGTTACGGAAGAAGTTATTAAGTCAAGAAAATCAATTGTATTATTCAATCATTCAAATGACTCTTTAATAACCATAGTTAAAAGTTATACTTATTTTGATGGTACGCAAAATGATGTAACAGGAACAGATACACTATCAAATAATATCATCAAACCAAATAAAGAAATCAAAAAATCAATCTTGCTCAACCAGCATGATTTTTGGTTGTTGATTTTTTTAGTCTTTATTCAAATTGTGTTTGTTACAATGGTATACGGACCCATTGCAGCATTCTTGGTTGAAATGTTTCCTGCTAAAATAAGATATACTTCCATGTCGCTTCCCTATCATATTGGAAATGGAATATTTGGCGGATTATTACCATTAGTAGCAACTTATCTTGTAACAACAGCTAAAGTTAATAATAATCCAGAATGGTATTTGAATGGTTTATGGTATCCAATTATCGTGGGCGCTGTTTGTTTTGTAATTGGTATGATTTATTTGAATAAGAATGACAATAAAATTGAAGAATAAAAAATTAAGCTATGAAAAAATTAAAAAAGTTTTTGGGAATAATTTGGATAGCAATTGGTTTAACTGTTGGCTATTTTAATATTATGATTATGGGATTACCAAAATTACAATCTGGCAAACAAGAAGATTTAGTGTTTGCAATAATAAATCTTGCAATACTCACTCCTATTGTTGTGGGAGGATTATTGACATTTGGTTATTATGCTTTAAGTGGCGATTACAAAAGCTGATTTTTTTTAAGCATTATAATCGTAATTAATCATGATGCCCCAGCTTTCGTTTAATCTTTGTTCACTATAATCTGCATCAAAATTTATACTGTGTATTCTTGCGCCATTGCTTAAATGAAATTTGGCAACCGGGCCATCCCATGATTCTAAATATTTTCTGATAGAAGGCTCATCTGGTTTATTTGCAAAATGTGTTTTTAATCCTGGAGAAGGACTTAGTGTATAAAAATTATTTATTCCTTTTTGTTTACAATGATCTATTAATGCTTTAATTGCTTTTGTTCCAGCACCTTTTATTGTGCAGGTAGATAATCTGAATATCGAATAAAAAATAGCATAGGTAACATCGTATTTGCTACTGTATCCATCATCATTTAGTACTTCTGCCATATTATGAGGTATACGGTTACCAATACGCGCACAAATCATAAATTGAGGAATATCATCTTGCACATAAACAAACAATGTTCTATTCCCAATAATTCTTCTTTTGATGGAGATGCCAGGGTGAACTGGGTCTTCTTTGATAAAATCAAACCATTCGCTTTTAAATGCTGGGGTACCATGTTCAATAATCATAGTATTTAACTACTTTAAAAATAAATGAATAATATAAAATAAAATGGAAGGACAAATTAAGCAACCCATGGCTGTGTGAAAAGTTGCTGTAATGGCACCATAAGGAACAAGCTTCACATCGGTAGATGCTAAACCTGCGGAAACACCACTTGTTGAGCCAACCAATCCTCCAAAAATCATAGCCGATTGAGGATTATCAATTCCTAGTCTTTTAGCTAAAAAGGGAGTTGCAATGGTTACAGTAACAGATTTAACAACGCCAATGGCTATACTAATTGCAATTACATCTGAAGTTGCTCCAACTGCGCCACCGGTTATTGGTCCTACAATAAAAGTACAAGCGCCTGCTCCAATAGTTGCGAAACTTTTTGCGTCAGTGTAACCCATAACATAACCAATACTTCCTCCTACAAAAAAAGCAATGACGGTTCCTAAGACTAAACAAAATATTCCTATAAATCCTGTTTTTTTAATTTCAGAAAAACTAGCTCCCATAGCAGTTGATACAATGGCAAAGTCTCTCATCATTGAACCTCCCAATAAAGCTAATCCTGTAAATGCGGGAATATTAGCCAATCCTTTTTCTCCACCAAAATAAGCAACTACTAGGCCTATACTAATGGCAATTGCTGCTCCTGGAATTTTATGATTCGTAAAGTTTTTTGAAATAAAATACGAAATAGCCATAACCATTCCTACCAATAAGAAGGCAAAAACCAATCCGTTTTTATCGAGTATTGTAATGATATCTTGCATCGAAATTGAGTTTATATTTTTTATTTGTTTTTCGACATTTTAGAAATAAACGGAATCAATGCATAACAAGCACCTGTAGCAATGATACCGGCTAATAAGGCAACCCATCCACCGGACAAAGCCGCTTTTACATTTTGTGTAGCAGACATGGCAATTACAACTGGAATATACATGTTGCTCCAAAACAACATGCCACTTTCTGTTTCAGGTTTTAATAACCCTTTTTTATTTGAGTAATCATTTAAAAAGATTAATCCTAGCATTGCAAAACCCACTCCTCCGAGATTGCCAGTTAATCCAAATAATTTTCCCAGTTGATCACCAATAATATGTCCTATTAAAAAACAAGCTGCTAAAATGGCGACACCATAAATTTTCATACTAAAATAATTTACTGATAAAATTTTATTTGATTGTTGAAATCTCTTTTACCTTTTTTTCAATTGTCATCCCCCATAATTTGTAACCTTCCTCATTATAATGCAATTTATCATCCACATAATACTTGGCATCTGGATTTCCATCTTTACCTAAAAACGCTGTTCCTGCATCAATAAAAAATAAATTAGGTTCAGATGCTGTGTATGATTTTATTAAATTGTTTGTTTCAGAAATCTTATCCCACACAGACCATCTTTTAATGCTGGGAGAGATAGCTAACCAAGTGATTGGTATTGTTGGATATTTTTCTCGTACAACTTTTACTACATATTTATACAATTCAAGAACTTGATCTGGTGTTTTATCTTTTTCTGTTCCTGTAATATCATTACCTACATAAATAAATATAGCCTTGGGTTGATGAGGGTAAACAATTCGTTTTACATAATAGGCCACATCTCTTAAATTACATCCGCCAAATCCGCGATGAATGATGTCTTTATAATTTAAATCTGTTCTGATGTTTGTCCATTTTCTTATGAAGGAACTACCCAAAAACATAATAGAGTTATTGTTGTCTTTTTCCGCTGCATTTAAACTATCAAATCGAATCATTTCCTTTTCGTATCTAAATACCCCTTCACTGTTTTTTTCTTTTGAAAATTTTAATTGGGTGTACAACCAATCTATCATTGATTGAACACAACTATCTTGTTTTGCTTTGTTATTGTCTAATGTATGTCCGGCTCCATAAAACGGCCTCCAACCAGATGCAACGCCTAATGATAAACAATGTTGATACAAAATATATGGACCGTATTTAAAACCATGGTAATCGTAAGAACTATCGTATGGAACTGTTTTATCGTTAGTACCTGCTGTGTTAAACAAAGGCGCATCTCCTTGTTGAATCCAATGAAAATCGATCATTGCACCCCAGGCATTCATTACACCAGCTACTTTAGAGGAATACCCTTCATTACCACTATTGCCTTCAAGTGATCCCCATTTATTTACATCAACACCACGAGGTATTTCATTTTCATTTAAATAAGCTATGGCCAGACATGTTTTTGAACCTGCAGAGCTACCGGTGATGAATATTTGAGAAGTATCTATTCCATATTGATTGGCATATTTTCTAAAAAATCGAATAGCTGCTTTGCCGTCTTGCTGAGCCCTGTATAAAGCCTCGGCATAATCGTTGTTCGACTTTACTGCTTTGCCGCTATCAAAACCATTTTTTTCAACTCCTAAACGATAATCAATAGACGCAGTTACATATCCTCTTTTAGCAAACGCATTACATACCTTTCCGCTAAATGTTCCGGTTTTGGAATTGTTCACAAACCCTCCGCCATGAATAAAAATCAACAAGGGCCTTTTTTGATTAGAATCAATTTTTGGAGGCATAAAAACATCTAATAAAAGTTTTTCGTTTTCGCCTTTGATGTTCTTAGCTTCACCGTATTGAATATTATTAACAGAATCTATTGAGGTGAAGATTTCATCTTTGTATCTTTTTTGTGCCAATAAACTTGTAACAAAAAAAATCGGACAGATTAACAATAAAAAATATTTTTTTCTATTCATGATTTTGTGTCTTTAGCAAATGCTTTAATTAAATAATTTTTTCACATCGTTTTTAGTAACCTTGCCCATTGCATTGCGGGGCAACTCATCAACAAGTAAATATTTTCTTGGTGTTTTGTAGGAGGCCATTTTTTCTCGTAGCCATTTATTCAATTCCTCCACATTAATATTTTTATCTTCAACTACTAAAGCGCTAACTATTAATTCACCCCATTCATCATTTGGAATACCAACTACTGCACAATCTAAAATTCCGTTATATTTTCTTAACTCTTCTTCAATTTCCAATGCCGATATTTTGTATCCGCCAGATTTGATAATGTCTACAGAATTTCTTCCCATGATTCTATAATAACCCTCTTCAACTAAAGCTACATCTCCTGTTTTAAACCATCCATCAGCAGTAAATTCTTTTGCAGTGGCTTCAGGTTTATTCCAATATTCATTGAAAACATTTTTTCCCTTTACCAAAATCTCTCCTGGTTCATCAGCTGAAACTTCTTCATAATTTTCATTTACTAATTTTACACATACACCAGGTAAAGGCTTTCCTATATAACCGGCTTTCCTTTCGCCATGATAAGGATTACTAATAGCCATTCCTATTTCTGTCATTCCATAACGTTCTAGTAAAGTATGCCCGCTGATTATTTTCCATTTCTCCATAACTGAAACGGGTAATGCAGCAGAACCACAAACCATTAATCTAAATGCAGTCATTGCTGTAGTTAATTCCTTTTGTTTATCCTCAGAGAGAGATTCCCAATAAGTAATTAGCTTATAGTAAATGGTAGGAACAGCCATGAATACATTCAAAGATCCTTTTAAGAATAAATTAAAAATTTCTTCGGCAGAAAAAGCAGGAAGAAATTCGCAAGTGGCTCCACTCCATAGCGAACAAGAAACTACATTTACAATACCATGAACATGATGAAGTGGTAATACGCAAATTGTATGATCATTTGAGTTCCACTCCCATGCATCTACCAAAGTAGAAATTTGAGCTTCTAAATTATCGTGAGTAGTAACTACACCCTTTGGCTTATTAGTAGTGCCGCTTGTAAATAAAATCATGGCCTTTCTATTTGATTCTATTTGTGGCAATGCTACAGGCTGTATCGTTTCTTCTTTACCTAATACAATTAATCTGATATTATTTTCTTTTGTATAAGCAAATAATATTTCTTCATACTCTGGAGACACTACTACAATGTTAGCTTGTGTATCTTCTAATACATACTCCAAAGAAGGTAAGGGATGTGTTAAGCACATAGGCACTATAATTCCACCGGCTCTCCATATACCCCATTGTACTTTCACATAATCAAAACCGGGATTCACCATAAAGGCTACTCTTGATTCATTTAAATCATTTTGATCCTTTAATAACAATTGAGCAAAATTTTCGGATTCGTCTAGCAGTTGTTGATAGGTATAATTTTTTCCATTGGCTACTATTGCTCTTTTATCAGCATTCCGTATTGCATTTTCAATAATTGATAGCATCTCTTATACTATTTTTTTAAAAATTAAAATATTCTTTTGCATTATAATAGCATATATCTTTTACAATAGATCCAATCCAGGTTTCATCATTAGGCAACAATCCTTTTTCCATCTCATCGCCTAATAAATTGCACAGCACTCTTCTGAAATATTCATGTCTTGAATAAGAAAGAAAACTTCTGCTATCCGTAATCATTCCTACAAAGGTGGAGATGGTGCCCATATTTGACAATGCATTTAATTGTTTTTCAATGCCATCTTTTTGATCTAAAAACCACCATCCCGATCCAAACTGAACCTTCCCTTTAATATTGCCATCATTAAAATTTCCACACATAGTGGCAAACACTTCATTATCTGCAGGGTTAATATTATAGATGATTGTTTTACCTAGTTGGTGATGTTCATCTAACTCATTTAAAAAATTAGAGAGATTTTTTGCTTGTAAAAAATCACCCATAGAATCTACTCCTGCATCAGCACCTATTGATTTTAATAATCTTCTACTATTGTTTCTTAAAGGTCCTAAATGAAACTGTTGTACCCAGCCCTTTTTATGATAGAGTTTACAAAGAAACAATAATACTATTCCAGCAAACTGATCAGGATTTGAAAAAGATGTAATTTCTTTATTTGAAATATACAAATGAAATTCATTTTCCAAAGATGTTGTTAATTTGAAGGAAGCGGGCATTTGCATTAATCCATGATCTGAAATTCTGCAACCATTTTCATGAAAATA
>CANGGD010000067.1 GCA_947453295.1 Chitinophagaceae bacterium
CCTTTTAAAAAATACTTTTGAGCATTAGTTAATGACTGGTCAATGACAGAATTCTTTGCGTCAACATTTGAATAAAAACCTATACTTAATTTAGATTTACTTCCTACTTGTAAAGTGTTATTTATAAAAACATCCGAATTAATATAGTTACGATCTGTATATTCAAATTCTATTCTAATCCGTTGGTCTTTATTTATTAATCTTTTATTGGTAAAGCTAATCTCTGCCGTATTATAATCAATTACATAATCCAAATCGTATCCTCTTTGAAGCAAATCTCCATCTATATATACCCGCTCAGTTCCTGATAAAACTGTTATATAAAACTCATTATTGTTACCACGAAGTTTATAAGGACCTTGATTCCCTTCCAATGGAATTAATGTGTTAGTTGAAAATTTACCTTTCGCAACTGAAGCACTTATAAAAAATGAATCCGAAATTCGGTCTGATAATTTAATTTTATTTTGATAAGTGACTCCCTGATTTTTTTTGTTAAAATGCAAATAATTATAATTATCAACTCGTAAGTAATTGTCTCCAAATATGGTTTGCCAATTATTTTTTTTTGCTTGAATATATATTTTATCAAATTCATTAAGATTTTTTGTGCTGCCATCTGCTTGTATTGGAAAATTATTGTCTGATATAATTGCAGATAATAAAATACTATCTCCTAATAATCCACTTAATTGCAAATTCAAATTGGAATTCACAACAGCATCTTGATTATTTCCAAATGATATAGATCTGCCTAATACCCCATATGCTTTCATCTCTCCAAAATCAATTAACTTTTGGTTGGATTGATTTTGTTTAAACACAATTGATTTCTCAGCTAAAAAATTATTTTTATAGTCATCATAATTTAGATGAAACAGTTTTGATGTTAAACTCAAAGGCAAAACCCTATAAAATATCTCAACACTATCATAAGATTGAAGTCTATTTTTCCAATGTATTGTACAATTGAATTCATCTAAATTATAATAATCTGGAGAAATGTTTTTTACAAAAAAACTATTGGGAATTATAGTAACAGAGTCGAATTTATAAAACAAAGCATTTGTTGCAATCTTTTGATGCTTCAGATTAGATAGCGTTATTGTTTGTGCATGTAATTGGTGCAGAGACAATACCGCACACACTATCAAGTATTTGATAATTTTATTCAAATCTGAAATTAAGAATTTATCATCTAAATTAACATTTATTAGAAATCAAAAAGCCTGTTTGATAAACAGGCTTCTATTATTTGAAAAATCATATGATTAATATCTCTCAGAAAAGTCAAAAGGTTTTTTTCTATTAAGCATGATTCCAAGAAGTATCTCATGTGAATTATTGGTGTACCCTCTAAGTCTAGATGAATTTGCAATTTCATAGGCATAACTGATATGAGCAATATTGGAAATATTGATACCAGCCAATGCAGAATAACCTCCTACTAAATCCGAAATACTATAATTTGCTCCTACCCACAACAAAGATTGATATTGAAATTTGCATGAAACATTTACACCAGTTAATTTAGGTTTCCAATATTGAAGCATAACAGAAGGTTGTGCAGTTATATCTGGAGTGATATTGAATTTATATCCAGATGTAAAAAATAAATTAGGTGTATAATATTCTCCATAAGAACCACTATCTGTAAAAACACTTTTCCCTGCTACTATATTTAAGAATGAAACTCCTGTAAAAAATTTATTAGTATGTAGCCATAATCCAGCACCTAATTCAAATCTAATTTTTGTCAATTCATTACTTGCATCGCCTATTGCAGGATCAAATGGATCCGTTCCCGCAAAATCAACTTTTGATTTGTCTAAATTTATGCTTGAAATACCCGCATTTATTCCTGCAGATAAAATTGCTTTAGAGGATATAGGCTTGTGAAAAGCATAAGAGCTTGAAATAGTCCAACGATTTAAATATCCCGTGTGGTCATTTAATACAAATAAACCCAAACCATGACCTCCAGCGATGCTATCCTTCATATTAATATACTCTCTTCTTGAAGTATCATAACTGTCATAAGGCAATGAAGTGGGAGTAGTTATTGAAACACTAGTATTTAATGGCGTTTGAATAGAAAAATAAGAAGTAACTGGAGCCCCAGGAATACCTACCCACTGACTTCTATTGCTAATTTTTACATCCATGTGATTATCTATTCCAGTAAGAGCCGGATTTAAAATAGAATTATTCAACATATACTGAGTGTATGATGATTTAGATTGACCAAACATAACGGTCACAATCAACAAACAAAGCAAAGTGCTAATTAAGGATTTGAAGTGTGTTAACATAAATTTATTTTACTTTTAAAGAACCGCTGATTTTTTTATTTGATGATTGTGATATATCCAGTTTTAGGAGCCCTTCCACTTTCTGGCTCTATGATATAATAATAAGTATCCATTGGCAACTCCACTCCATTTTTCTTTCCATTCCATGGTGTTTTGTAACCATTCTTAGCCTCAAATACCAATTGCCCGGTTCTTGTAAACACTTGGACTTTTGCATTTGGATATTCTGCTAAAAATTTAATTTCCCAATAATCATTAATACCATCATTATTTGGAGAGAAGGTGTTAGGAATTAATGGCACTTTCAATACATTAACTATAAGCTGATCTTTTGCAACACATCCACCTTCTCCAGTAGCCGAAAATGTATAAGTAATATCATCAAATGGTGTACAAACTGGTGATATTATTGCAGTGTCATTCAAGTATAAACTTGATGCCCAATGATAAACTAAATCATTACCAGAAGCTGTAGCATGTAATGTGATATGATCCCCTTCAAGAATAGTTATATCCTGGCCTGCATCTACTACCGGATAAGGATAAATGTTTAAGGAATCAATTTTTATACTGCTCTTACATCCATTCAAATCTACAACCTGTAAACTTATAAAATGCTGGCCTGTTGAATCGAATTGATATATTGGATTTTGAATAATAGAAGTATCCCCATTTCCAAAGTCCCAATGCCATAAATCTAAAGATGTTTCATAGGCAGTGCTTGAATCTGAAAACAACAGATTTTCATTAATACAAGCCTTATACTTTTCTATGCCGAAAGCAACATCTGGGAAAGGGAAAACAGAGATATCTTGAAATGCTGAGTCTTTACAAGACCCTCCAGTAGAAACCACCATTTTAATTGTATAGATTCCTGAAGCTCTTGTATTTGAGTATAAATGAGCATACTCTTCATTTTCTAATGGATTATTATCAATATCAAAAATACTTGGAGAATCTACACTATTCCATAAAATTTTGACATTAAACAATTGGCCCAAATTCACCAAAGATGTATTCTTGATTTTAATTGAATCATTTAAACAAATAATACCATCATTTAAAATCGAGAATTGAGGCACAGGTTTTGTTTCTGAAACATAAATTGATTGGATTGTTGTGTCTTTACATCCGCTATTATTTTCAACTATTAACACGATTGTTTTAGGACCTATAGTATTATATACATGATCCGGATTTTGAAGATTAGAAGTATCCAACACACCAGTTGCAGGATCTCCAAAAGTCCAATACCAGTTTTGTATAGAATCTAAAGGATTAAAGATGCTAGTATCAGTAAAGTGTGCAATTGGATCTAATAAACAAAAATCAGGTTTAATAAATCCTGCAATGGGTGAATCTCCAATTTTAATTTCATGAGTAACAACGGGACCCACACAACCAGAATTTGTTATTGCATATAATGTAGTATTGAAAATGCCTAATGTATCATAATTATAAAGTGTTGACCCTAATGATGGATAACGCAACGTGTCTAGGTGACCGTTACCAAAATCCCAAAACCATGTTTTTACTGTATCTGGTGATGAAATATTTGATATTACAGTAAAGTTAACATTAGATCCACTACAAATTGGATTCAATGTTGAAATATCTAAAGTTGGAACTCTTGATACCACAATTCTTCTAATAATTGTATCACTTAAACAACCCATATTACTTTGAAGTGCAAACTTAACGGTATAAGATCCTGGATTTGAATAGGTGTGCATTGGGTTTCTTACACTATCTGTATTTCCATCACCAAAATCCCAAAACCATTTTATAGTTGAAATACCGGGTGCATAAATTGTTGAATCAGTGAACTGAACTGGATCTGAAATACAGCCTGAATGAGCTTGCCAGCCAACAATTGGAACAGGTGGTTCATAAACTGGAATATAATAATCATTTTCGTATGTGCCTCCACAGCCTTCAACACTTGTTAATCCGGCAGTAACATGCACTTGATTTCCAGGAGATGTGTTTACAGTATTATATACGATTGTATGATTTAATTTGTAAATCCATACTTGTTTACCAAGATAGATATAGGTAGTATCAAAAAGTGCATTCACAGAAGCCTGAGTTGGATAATTTTCTGTTGGAATCAACCCGCCAAAATCAAATTTCATGTATGTTGGAATAAATGGAAATGCAACTTTGAAATAAAAATTAGTACCCGTACAAATTTGCGGATTTGGAATATTTACCGCAAAAGGATTTATCGGAGTTAAAAAATTCGAAAAATCTCTAATATTGGTTCCCGCATTGTATCCATAAGATTCTGCATTTCCAAAACCATATGCAATTGCATTAAATCCAGAATCTGATTCGATAATATGTGAGCCGAAATTTAGCAACTTTTCGCTCAAGTAAGAGAAAGCTGTATCCTGAGGATGTGTAAAAAATGAATTATCTGGAACTAATTGACCATCCAACTTAAATGAACTTCTTCCTTTATTTGGAATAACAACATTATAATAATGCTCAAGAATATTATAATTTGGTGTAGCATTCCATAATACTTTAGAAATATTTTGCTCAACAGGGCTTAAATAAATTACTTCTGGATCTCCGGGATTTGTATTACTTGGCGGATTACCACAATCACCTTGAGTAGTTGTATACTGTGCAACTGTTATAGGAAGATTAGATTCTATTTTTAATGGTTGAGTAGTAATAGGTATTTCGTAATAAAAATTATTTGTGAGGTTATAAGTAATAGGTAAGCCATTTAATGTAACAGCAGCTGCAGGGTCACTTACACAAATTCGATAGATATTATTATTTAAGCTCCTAGTCGGGACTGTTAAGAATTTTTTACCCCATGCATCTTTAGGAAAAGCTTGAACCATATAATTATCCGCAGAAGTATTATTATTGGAACCACAAGTAATACTTATTTTTCCACTACCTGAAAAAACGGCAATTCTTTTACACCCGGAATTTCCAGAAGCAATACTCTCGATTTTTGATCCCGTTAAATCAACGCCTGTATTACCAGAAAACTGTCCTTTCACAAAAAACACTTGTCCTTGTAACAAGTTAACAGTAAATGGAACTCCAGCCGGATGATTTTCTGTTGCCGCACTTGGTGTTATTTTTACAGTAGTAATCCCTGTATCTGAAGCAACAACATAAAACCAACAATTACTAAAGTCCTCATTCGAATTATTTGTGTAGTTTATAGAGTAATAGGATTTGCCTAATGTATTAGTGGGGAATAAAATAGTAGCTCCTGATACACTTTGATTATAAATGTGAGCGTAAGCTACAATAGGTTTATCGGATGTTATATGAATACCTTTGTTTTCCGGAGACGTTGATTCATTCACCAATCGAGCATCCTGCCCCCCAGTTTTTGGTATTGGGTTAGAAGTTAACACTGCAGGATTTGCACCACTGGTTAAAGTTTGAGTGTACCCAATTCCTGGAATTGAAATTGTAATATGAGTTACTTGATCTGTTGCAAAATATAAAACCATCTCCTGAGTATTACCTCCTTGATTGGTCATTCTTACATGATATCCATAAGCTACCCAAAAATCTTGTCCTTTATTAGAAAATGTCTGTGCAAACAAATTCGATGCAATAAAAAAAATCAAAATGAATGAAATGAATTTTTTCATTTTTAGGTTGTTTAAAATCTTAGTATGCATATATAATTTTTTATCGTTTCGCTTTATAATTTAAACTTCTATCTTTTATTAATGAATGTTTAAAGATTTACTTTGATCAATTTCTTATAATACTATTTAAATTAACGTTAAATAAACATGAACAATCAACAAAAAGTTCGGCAATGTAGCATTTTTTTGAATTTGAAAGACCTGATCATTGAAAAAAAATGAGCAGTCTTAAAAAATTGTACAATTTATAACAAATAAAAGAGGGCCTAATTAATTAGGCCCTGCTTTTTAATTTATGGATGTTGGTAATACGAGAACTACTTATTGAATGTTTACTTGAATGTTTTTAAGTAAAACTCCATTTTTTGTGAAGAGACTAAGGCTATAAATGCCAGAATTGATTTTTTTATCTAATGTCATATATATTATATGATTATTTGAATATTGCATAAGTTCTGATGTTATTAATTTCCCCTGCAAATCAAATAATTTCAATTCATACTTTTCAGATGCAAGATTATCTATATGAATATTTATTACTTTATTCACTACTGGATTAGGATAAACATAAATGTTATTAATATCATCAAGTTTAACAACTTTTACAACTTCGCTAATTTGAATTGATCCGTTTTTGTTAATTGATTTAATTCTATAAAAAACATTGTTAACCGAAGTGTTGTTTTTATCAGAAAAATCATAATGCCCAATTCCTCCATTATTTGCTTTTGGTAAAACAAATTCTTTTAATGGCGAAAAATGAATTCCATCATTACTTTTTTCTACTTGATATTTTTCAATATTAATTTCATTTGCCACAGACCAATCAATATTTATTGCATGTAGTGTTCTTTTTGCATTCACAGAAATAAATTTAACTGGCAATACACTTCTATTATTAAATACGATGAAAAATCTGTTGGTAGCATAAGAACCTGCGTTTGAATTTACATCAAAACTGTATAAAGTTTCTTGTGTTACATCAACTGAAATTTGAGTAGACAAAAAGCGATCATATAAAACAGCATTTGTAGCAGGTTGATCAAATTGTTGTGGCTTTATTTCAAGTTGATAAGATCTAATTTTTAACTGTCCTAATTCTATATTTAAAGTATCAAGCCCAAATATATTTTTTCTTCTTTCTGCCACTAATTTATTGACTCCTCTTACAATTGAAATATTTTCAGTTGATACAGGCATTTTCAAAATATCTTTTGCATCTATTTCATTTGAAAATTCATCATCAAATTCAGCGATAGCACCATCAAGTAAAGTACTAGATCCATTAGCAACTGCATATAAATTCAAGGCTAATTTTGGAATATTAATTTCTGAGGAAGTTCTAGTTACTAATGAACTGCCATTCACTTTTGCACTCTCTGTAAATGAAACACTACCGTTTGTGCCAGATGCTCTAACAAAAAAAGCAAGACCAGACTGGATAATTCCTTTACCTATATTATTGTTGAAATTTGAATAACTACCTCCACCTGGAATTACAGTATATGTTCCATTATTATTTCCAATGAAAGTTTGATATGCACCAAGCCCATAAGAACTTGTTGAACTATTTGTAAGCATTGGATCCCAAACATAAAAAGCATCTTGAATTCCTCCTGATTTATTTAATTTATTAAAATCAATTGCTGAAGCATATGGATTGCCAATAGTTTCGAACTTATCAGCTTGAACAGCTACATCTTGAACAGGATTATCTATTGGCGTATATAATTTACCAAAAGTTCTTAGAGTAGTTGTAGTTGATGGCTGATTAAATTGTGATACCGAGCGATCTCCTCTAACATAAATCATATACCCTTTTGCGTTATCAATTTTTTGAGTTGTTGACCCTACCCCATCCCAAACACCTGTTTGTGAATTATACACTTTTAAAGACGTTCCATTTGGTGTATAGGCGTCGAATCCAAGACTAGTAGCATTTGGAAGATTACTTGTAATAATTGTTCCGTAACCTTTTGAATTATTCCCCAATACAGTATTTCTTTCTTGCCATGTTTCGTTAATTGAATGTCCAATTGCAGGTGCTGATAATAACTGCCAAGTTTTAGGATGCGTTCCAATATATCTTTCTACTGTTACATCCCCTATTATTCTATTCCCGGTAAAAACGCCTGTGTTGATTCCATCCGATGTCATGTCTTCAATATTTGCTGTTCCAGATGCCGAAGACAATAATGTTAATTTGCCATTTGTATATAGGGTGGTATTACTTGTTCCAAACTTTACTGATCCAGTTATCTTTAATGTATCATTGATTGCATCAATATTTATTCCTTGTGTTGTTGATACCTTCAGCGTTTTTAAAGTTTTATTTAAAAAACTTTTAGGAGTAATATTAAGAAGCTTGTTTCCAACAAATTCAATATCTCCATCTCTAGAATCTATTTCCCCTAATCCATTTATTACCCCAGCAATTTTTAACAATTGACCTTCCACAATATTCAAATTTGCACCTGCTTCTATTTTTATAGATTTTACATACCCAGTTGACAAACCAATATAAGGATCCCCATTACTTGTGTTTGCAGGAATCGTAACATCAATTGAAGTGTCGGGCAATATTGTGCAGGACCAATTATTTACATTATTCCAATTATTGTCTTCTGATGATGTCCATATACCTGGCATCTTTACTATTTGTTTAACAGACTGAGCAGTTGCTACACTACAAACCCCATTTTTAACTTTTGTTCTAAAATATGTTGTGTCCAAAATATTATTTATAGTTAAAGAAGCATTTGTTTCGCCAGCCAAATCATTAAAGTTGATATTGTCTGTTGACGATTGCCATTGAATAGATCCTAATGAATTAGATAGTAAAATCGATACATTCGATCCTTTACAAACAGGTTGAGTTTGAGAAATGCTTCCTGCAATTGATGCCAAATTTACATTTATAACTGTAGGAGTGGCTGTTAATGTAGGGCAATATCCACTCTTCACATTTGCTCTGTAATATTTTTTTGTAGAGAGATTAGATACTAAATATGAAGGGTTTACTGCGCCAGATATATTCGAAAAATTAAGGCTGTCATTTGAAGACTGCCATTGAATAGTCCCTAAAGCATTATTTAAATTTAAAGTTGTTGAATTAGTTCCCGTACATACACTGTTTCCACCACCGGTAATAGTTCCAGCCTGTGTCATACTACTAACTGAAATCGTTGCAGAGCCTTGAATATCTGCAAGTGCAATCGGACACCCATAAGCGCTAGTAACTGATACTAAAGAATAAGTAGTTGAAGAATTAGGACGCACAAAAATATTAGATAACGAATTATAGTTGGTTACATTAAAATTATTCAAGCCATTTGTATATACTAACGTGTAAGGTGATGCTCCTGAGGTAATCTTTACTTTGAATGCTCCAGAATCTCCAACACAAATATTTGAAAGTGCTAATGAAGATGTTGCAATAGTAGCTAATGTTGGAGATTGGTCAATTATGATTTTAGTAGTATCACCCATTCCGCTGGCAGCACAACCTTTAGAATCGGTAACAGATATTAAAGTATAGGTAGTTGTTGCAGTAGGTGTAACATAAATATTTCTCCCTGAAGCTGGAATAGAAATACTTGTATCAAAAGATCCATTGTTAATAACAAGATTATAGCCAGGAGTCCCTCCCACTATATCAACTTTGATAGCTGATCTTGAACTTGAACATGAAGAAGGTGTTAACGCTGAAAGTATTGCTGAAGTAGCTGGCTGATTAATTGTAATTGTTCCAGATGCTGTAGCAATTGAACATTCTGTTCCAGATGTAGATATAGTAAAATTAAACGTTCCAATTTGTGATGGGGTTCCACTAATTGTAAATGTTTTTGCTATAGCATTATACACTCCAGTAACTCCACTAGGCAAGCCCGTTACTGTTGCATTAGTGGCAGTACCTCCAAGATTATATACAATGTTTGTAATCGAAGTTGGTGAGCATACATTTTGAATATTAGTTCCAGTTGCAGATGACAATGTAATTGATTGCCCTTTTACAATTATTTGACCATAATATGTAAATGCATTACAAGATCCAGTTGTTTGAACAGTAAAAGAATATACCCCAATTTTGTTTGGAGTGCCGCTAATAACGAGAGCAGATCCATTATAAACACTGCTTATACCTGGAGGAAGATTTGACACAACTGGCGCTGATCCTCCACTTCCTACTTGAAAAGTAATATTCGTAATTGCTGTGTTCACACAAACAGTTTGACTGTCTGATGCTGATGAAGAAGTCATTGCAACATAAGGCGCTAAAGAACTTATTGAAATATC
>CANGGD010000068.1 GCA_947453295.1 Chitinophagaceae bacterium
ATTATATTCGGATCTAAATACCAAATATTATCAATACTAGAAGTATCTATTTGCCAAACATCAAATTGATACAGCATTTCTAAATAATCCATATCATTACGACAATCAAAACTATCAAAACAAACAGGCCACATTGTGTTTATTCTTCTGATTTGATTATTAGCCCATACACCACCTAATCCTTTATCTTTTCCACAAATCCCCTCAGTTGCAATACTTAATCTCTTAAACAATAATTTATCTTCATCAACATTCAAAGTTCCTCCATAACTTAAATGATATAAATATCTATCAGGACGATACTTCTTCCATTCACATTTCGGAGTGCTAATTGTGTGTCTTCTTTTTCGTGCAATTGGGCAATAAGGAATCGATTTCATAATCTTTAGATTTGAAGTTTAATGAAATCGATATGCTAATTAACTTAAATTCCCTTTCTTTAATTTGATAGATCAAAACTAGAATACGCTTTTGTAATGTATTTACAATTTAAAAAATTATTTCTTCCACCATTCTTTTACTTCTTTTTTAATAAAATTAATACTCAACATTATTAACAACGTAACGAGAAGCCATTTCGTAAACCACCAAATGTAGTTAAATGGAAATTTTGATCTCAAGAAATAACTTGAAATAATCAAAATGGATAATAAGGCATAAACTATTACAATAATTATACTTTCGGCATCATAATGACCGAAGAAAATGGGGTCTGTGAAAAGTAAATTCATGTTTGTGTTTTTTGATTATCTAATAAACCCAATTGTATTTCTCTCGATTTTCTTTTCGAGCATCAATTCTTGTTGAGCTAATTGCATTAAATATGCTTCGTTAATTTTTAGTTTTTCATCTAAAAGAGAATCTACCGCAATCTTTTTACGGATGTTTTCAATTTGACCACCACTTAAAGAAATCTTCGAGCATATATTTTTTAATATACCGGTTTTAATATTCGGGAATTTTGATTTCCAAATCTGAATCAAGGTTTGTGTTCCAGGTTTATCAAATTTAATTTTATAAAGAAATCTTCTATCAAATGCTTTATCTAAATTGTCAACCAAATTAGTAGTTGCAATAAATATGCCTTCAAAATTTTCAAGCTCCTGCAATAAAATATTCTGCATTGCATTTTCCATCTGATCACCACGATCGGTTACAGTATGGCGCCTTCCCAAAATTGCATCAGCTTCATTAAAGAGTAGAATAGGAGTGTCTTCAAATTCTTTCATAGCAGTTCTATATTCATCAAATAAGGCTTTCATATTTTTTTCAGTTTCCCCCACCCATTTACTTCTAATTTTACTCGCATCAGCCATCATAATGAATCGGTTGCTATTTTTTCCCAATTGTAAAACAGTTTCAGTTTTTCCAGTACCGGGGTGTCCATATAATAATACACTGATTCCCTTTTTCATACCCTGACTTTCCAAACGTTCTGTAAGTTGTGAGAAATGATTTGCATCCAACATATTATGTAGTTTACTAACCATCTTCTGTTCATTACTATCAAAAATTAATTTCCTTTCCGTAATGCTATGCGGTTCTAAATGCTGAAGCATTCCATCTGTAGTTTTGTTTTTAACTTTAGCCTCTTTATCAAATGCATGAATTGCTTTTTCGGTAAGTAAATAGGTTGAATTGCTAAAGAAATCATTACTTACAGTTTCTCTTAATAATCCTGATGTGATTAAAAAATGACTTCCGCTCTTAAATGAGTTTCTTAATTTATATTGATCTTCTTTAGGAGGAGCAATATCTCTGATAATGTCATCGAAACTCGAACCCTCATGCCCAATATAGAAACGTGAACAGTTGTACATAAAATAAGTTGCATCCTCAGGATTCATTTTCATCTTTAAAATAAAATCAGCTAACTCAATAGACGAATAGGAATTAATCATTTCCATTGTCCATTCTATAAAATGGTTATAGGAAATTCGTTTATTGTATCGCTCAGATAATTTGGTTTGAAAATGAGTGATCAACTGAAAAGAATTTTCAATCTTTACATCTTTGTTCATTTCCATTTTTCCAGACAGTACCGAACGTATTAGCTTTGTGTTAATTATATACTCAGTGAGTGGATAATTTTTTACATCTTTTTTAGGAGCAATCCATTCTTTTTCAACCAATGGATTCAATATCTGATTTATAGATAAAGCCGATGATGTTCTCAAATCTGCATGACTTAAAATTTCTTTTGTACTTACATTGTTGTTTTCGAGTTGCGACTGTATCATTATAGATAATAATACTGCTTGCTCTTCATCGCACTCTAAGAAATTATAAACGGTTTTTATGTATTCTTTACAATCAGTCAAAGCATTTTCTGCCAGAACTGAATCTTTGGTTGTGTCATAAATCTTTTCAATTGCATCGATGATGGGGTTGGTGGTTTGATTGAAGTTGAACATAAAGAATAGATTTAAAGAGTGGATAATGTTTTGTGGAGGACAAACATAGAAACTGAGATTGTATTCTTTTTACAATTAGAAAAAAATAAAAGAGAAATTTTGAATGTAAATAGATTACAAGCTGGTATTTTATTATTGTGAAAATTTAAATCAACATGAATAAAGACATGATAAAAGAACTTCCATTGGTTCAAAAATATTCTGATGCTGCAGAGCGCAATTCAGTTATGAAGCTCTTAGGTTTGGATTACAATGATTCAATGCCCGTTGATTCATTTAAAAATGAATTTCTGATTTATCTGAATTTAGCAAAGCCAATCATTTTACTTCGTATTAGAGGAAGTAAATCAATGGCTTTAAAATATGAAAATCTCCCAGATATCAAAGATGTTTTGATGCAACTACCGGAACTTTCTTTTGATTCTATACTATTTACACTTTCTCTTTATGGAGTTGTTACTGATAAAAATATATTTGAATTCATCAGCCAATCAAAAAAAATAAAGTCTATTCCTCTAATTGATGATATTTTAAAACCTACTTATGGTTTTGTATTATTTGCACATCAGTTTGAGCAAATATATTCAAGAATACCATCTTCATCAGATTTAGAGGTTATTACACTAAGAAAAGACTGGAATAAGAAAAAGCCCGAAGCGATAGAAATAGTAAAGCAAACAGAAATAATGAAGGGGTTGAGCTTTTATGATTTATTGATGGAAAGAACGGTAGAAGAAAATCATTTTGTGTGGAATGCAAATTTCAAAGGAGCCAAATTACTGTGGGAGTATTTAAATAAAAAAGTAAAAAGTAAAAAGTAAAAAGTGAAAAGCAATCAACATTTTTGACTTTTATATTTTGACTTAATAATAAAGTATGAAAAACTTAAAAGATGCCATTTGGGGTTTTATTGTTGGAGATGCGCTTGGCGTACCTTATGAATTTTCGACACGAAATATGATGAAGGAAAATCCTGCTGTTGATATGGTAGGATATGGAACATACAATCAACCACCAGGAACTTGGAGTGATGATACATCTATGATGTTATGTGTTTTAGAGAACATAATAAATAAGGGAACTACAAAAGATTTGGCCAATCTTTTTATAAAGTGGTATAAGGAAGATTATATGACTCCACACGGAGAGTTATTTGATATAGGAATTACCACAAGCAGTGCTTTGAATAATTTAATAAAAGGAGTGAAGCCTTCACAATCAGGATTAAACGATGAATTGTCTGCTGGAAATGGAAGTTTAATGCGTTGTTTGCCTTATGCTTTTGTAGAAGATATAGCAAAATCTATTTTTAATATGGCCATGGAGAACCGAATTACACATCGCCATTATCTTTGTTCATTGTGTTGTATTTACTATGTAAAAATGTTGCGCTCATTGATGGATGGCAATGACAAACAAGAATCCATTAAAATTGCTGCAGGTTATTTGCGTAAGGGATGGAGATTAACAGATTCTGAAGATGATCATATTGAAGCAAGATCAAAATTCGCGAAATTGTTTAGTCAAGATTTTTATCAACTTCATGAATCAGAGATCCACTCCACTGGTTATGTAATTAGTACTTTAGAAGCTGTAGTATGGTGCTTTTTAAATTCAGATAATTATAAAGACGCAGTTTTAAAAGCTGTGAATTTAGGTGGAGACACGGATACGATTGCAGCTCTGACTGGAGGATTGGCTGGGTTATACTATGGTTACAACGACATTCCTAAAAATTGGAAAAGCAAAATTGCCAATCCTACCTTAATCAACAATCTGCTAGAAAAATCGAATACAAAATCAAAATTTATTTTCTAAATAGAAAATAGAAAAACCGCAATTGTTTTTTAAAAATAATTATCAACGGCTTCAATAATATCTTTGGTTGACATATAGAGTATCGAAATCCAAATAGTGTTCAAAGAAAAATATGAACAACCCAATATTAAGTCACAACCTTTAACCGAAATGAATATTTGAGTGGCGATGTTAATAATAATCATCCCCACGATAATTACTAAATTCCTTCTGTATCTAACGAGGTTCATAAAATAAAATTTTGAGGTGAATAAATTGATTAATATTTCAGCATAAACTTAAAACTGCGTATTGTAACCTTTTTACAACGATAAAAATATTTTTTAAACTTTATGATAACAAAATCTCATCAAATTAATATCCCATTAAATCGTACTAAATAATTTCATATATTGCTAAATAGTTTAATGAAAATCATCCAATATGCCTATAAATAAAAATGCTGCTTTCCGTTTTAGAATAATTGATGCATGATTAAGAAACAATATGCGAAAATATCCCACGCTGGAAGTATTGAAAGAAGTGATTATGGAAGCCATGAATTTAGATTCTATTTCAGATTCGACGATTAATAAAGATATCCGAAATATGAAAGATCATTACAATGCTCCAATAGAATGTCATCCTGTTTATGGAGGGTATTATTATTCGGAAGAAAATTTTTCAATTAATAGTTTCCCACTTACTCAAGATGAAATAAGGGTATTGGATTTATCAACATCAATATTAAAGCAAATAAAATTTAGTGGTTATTTTCAGCAATTTGAATCTGTGATAGAAAAACTTATAAGTGGTTTCAGGATTTCAAAAATTCCTGGTTATGAGCACAAGCATATTCTAGAAATTGAAGAGCCATTAATTGATACAGGAATAAAGTGGATAGAAATTGTTTATGAAAGTATATTAAACAAACAACCTTTATTTATAGAATATAAAAAATTCAATAGCGATGAGGTTAAAACTCATTTGATGAGTGCTTATGTAATAAGAGAGTATAGAAATCGTTGGTACGTAACCGGATATTCTGAAAGGTCAGAAGGTATAACTACTTTGGCATTAGACAGAGTTATTAAAATGGAGTTGCTAAATGCAGGATATCATTCAACCGATTTTAATGAAAAAGATTTTTTCAAATATGGATTTGGGGCAACAGTGTATAGTAACTCTGAACCTTACAAAGTAGAATTGTTATTTGATGAAAGCTTATCGGGGTATATGCTCACTAAGCCGCTTCACTCCACACAGCGAATCATCAATGATAAAGATGGTCTGCAATTGGAAATAGAATGTTACCTCACGCCTGAATTAGAAATGACAATTTTAAGTTATGCTGAAAAAGTAAAAGTAATTGCACCGCAACAATTAAAGGAAAGAGTAATGAAGAGGGCAGAGGCGCTGGTGGAGATGTATAAAGGTTAGTTTATTTATAATTAAAGAAAATTAATCTCATAGAATGAACGACTTACTAAGCTAGCTAAAAGTAAACTTTTGTCAAAATTTGATCTAAAATAGGGCTCAATTATTTGTAACAAAATATGCTAAATATGTTACAAAAATATTTATAAAAAGTATAGAAAATAAAATATTGACACGAATACAAAAGCTTCCCAAGGTGTATCAATCTATTGTTTCCTACTGATTTTAGTGAATTGGGTTATAATTATAGTGAATGAATTATAATAAAAATATAGATAAAAACATAAACTTCAATCAGTGGAATTATGAAATGGGGAGGAATTGAAATATAATACTAACACATTAATTGAAATTACTTAATAGATAATCCAACCGAAAGTAGCATCATTTAATTTTAGTTTTACAAATAGGATTAATATTTAGTGCCATTTTTCATAGTAACCGGTTTAGATTTTAAAACTGCGATAATAAATAAAAACATTACACTATGTATCTATTTTAAATATATTTACATCAACATATTTTGACAATATTAGTCCTATGTAATTTATTATCTTAAAAATAAAACATGAAAAAATTAAATATCATTTTCCTCATTCTAATATGTACATTGAATTTATTTGCGCAAAATTTAATAAATAAACCTGATAATGTTTATCAAGAAACGAAAAATACTATTTTGATAAAAAGAGTAAATGGCAGTTTTAATTTTGATTTATCTAAGTACAAGTTGAGCCAAAAACAAATTGAAGACAGCATCTCTAGTTTTCTTTCATTAACAAATGATAATAAATTTGTTAAGATAAAAGAAAGAAATGATGACTTAGGATTTACCCATATCAATTATCAACAACTATATAAAGGAATTCCTGTAATTGATGCATTGTTGATGCTTCACATTAAAAACGGAAAGCCTAATAGTATAAACGGAAAAATAGTTGATATAAAAGAAGTAGAAATCACACCAGCAATAACAAGCATTCAGGCTCTAAAAATCGCTACAAAATATGCCAGTGCACAAAAGCTGATGAATACTTATCCAGTTCAACTTGTTATAACACAAATAAATAATAGGAAATCGATCGAACCTGTTTTGGTTTATAAAGTGAGGATTGATGCCAATTTTTCTTACATGAAAAATATTTTTGTAAATGCCCTTTCTGGTAAAGTTATGAATGCAATTGATTTAATTGCAGATGTAAATGTTCCTGCTGTCGCAAATACTTTGTATAGCGGAACTCAATCTATTATTACAGAAAGTTATGGTACTAGTTATCGCTTGAGAGATAATAATAGAAAAATAGAAACCTATGATGCTAGCAATGCATCCGAATCTATCGATGCTGTTGACTACAATAATAACACAACTAGTTGGGGTATAAGTCCAATAATTTCTAGTTTAGAGATTACAGAAGTTGCTCCTCAAGGATGGTGGTATAACTCCATAGTAGATCAAACTCCTGATTTGTATATAATCATAAAAGATGGTAACGGTCAAATTGTTTACAATGGAAAAAATTACTATGTCAATAATACGATGCCAACAATTACCAATCCAATTACATTTACACTAAATATTTCAATGACAGCACCGCCATACTCACTAGAACTTTGGGATTATGATCCAACTGGTGGAGATGATTATGGAGGTGCTTATCCGCTGTATACCCAAGGGGGTGATCAATACTGGAATAATTATGGAAATAAAGGGTCTTGTACTATACTATCTGCAAGTAATCCAGAACTAGATGTTCATTGGGGAATGGAAAAGACCTATGATTTTTATAAGAATGTTTTTAGCCGAAATAGTTACGATGGACAGGGCAGTAAGATAATAAATTATTTAAATCCTCCTCAATTACAGGCTCAATATAATAATGATCCCAATAATGCATTCGCAACACCTCCTCCCTATAATGTGATGATGTATGGCTTAGGTGATGGGGTTGATTGGGGACCTGTTGTAGGATTGGATGTAGAGGGTCATGAATATACTCATATGGTGATATTTCATGCAGGAAACACCAATGGCATTGATTCAGGATTAGTTTATCAAGGAGAATCAGGGGCATTAAATGAATCATTTGCTGATATTTTTGGTACATGCATAGAGTTTTATACCAGACCAACATTAGCAAACTGGACTATTGGGGAAAATGTAGTTAAAACATCACCCAATTATTTGAGGTCAATGTCGTACCCAGAAGCAGGGAGACAACCAAAAACATATAATGCAGGTTTTTTTTGGGCAAATCCCAATTGTGAGCTTCCATTTTTAGATTCCCCTTATGATCACTGTGGTGTTCATATAAACAGCGGAGTTCAAAATTATTGGTTTTATCTTTTGAGTATGGGAGGAAGCGATATAAATGATCTAAATAACAATTTCAATGTTACTGGCATAGGTATTGCAAAAGCCCAAAAAATAGCATATCGGAATTTAACAACCTACCTGCCTCCATATGCAACATATTATGATGCATATTTAGGATCATTACAAGCAGCACAAGACTTATATGGTATTAATTCTTCGGAATATTGGTCAGTACGAGAAGCCTGGTATGCGGTTGGTATTGGAGGAAATAATCCATATAAATACTGTAGCGGAACAGTTACATTAAACACAAGTAGTGGATCTTTTGAGGACGGAAGCGGTAGTGACAACTATTTAGATAATTCTAATTGTCAATGGCTTATTGCGCCAACTGATGCAGATAGCATCAAAATCACATTTACTAATTTTTATACAGAACAAGGCTATGATACAGTTTTTGTTTATGATGGCCCAACAACTGATTACCCTTATCATTGGTGGTCGGGACAATTTACAAATCCAATAACATATTCCGTTCACTCTGATTCTGTACTGATCCGTTTTTCTTCAGATTATTCAAATAACGACTCAGGCTGGTCAGCTAATTATAGTTCCACCTCGAATCTCTATACTTTTATTGGATTTGATGAATGGAGTAAACCATCAAACTGGAGTAATAAAAGGGTACCCCCAAGCCCATGTAATAAAGGAACTATAGTTATAGATCCTGATCCCCAATTAGACCAATATACTGGTAGAGGAATATGTTCTTTAGATTTTCAACAAACGATTTCTTATCCCGCTACTATATTAATAAAATCGGGAAAAATATTAATACTAAAAGAAGATTTGAAAATTAGATAATTTTTAAAAAGAGTATAACTTACAAAAAGTTGGACTAAAACAACTCTTTCATTAACAATAAGGCTCCATCTACATAATTAAGGTAGATATAGTTGGTAGAAATCATGTTTTGATCAGAATTACTTTATCTTATTTCGAGGGAGAGGCCTCTGAAAATATACAAATCTTCGCAAATCTCTTTGGCATGGTTAGTTCATTTTTTATGCAAGAAAATTTCTAAAACTTCCCAAAAATATCACTTTCTTAAAAATAAGAAGTAAAGACACATTAATCTCACTATGTAATAAATTATTTTCTCCTCCAATAGATTGAGGTCTTCTCCCATACCTTCACAAATATTAGTTTATGGTTTAAGTAAAATAATAAATGCTTTTTCAAAAAACGAATAGTTATTCTACATTAAGATTCAAATTCATTCACGATTATTTAAATAATCCACACACTTATTAATTAATAAACAACAATTAAAATTATAACAATCAAGTTAAATAACTTTAAAAAAAAATCAACATGAAACCAATCTCTTTATTTATCATTTTATTTATTTTCTTTTCTTCTTGCACTCCGATATATCAGGTGTTTGAATTGTCGTCTAGTGAAATTAAACCAATGGATAAAAGTGTGGTTTTTGAAAATAAAGACGTTAAATTTACTTATAATTTTTGGAGCAATGGCGGACAAGTTTATTTTAAGTTGACAAATAAAACAGATAAGGAACTTTATATCGACTGGGATAAATCGCACTTAATTTATAATGGGATCTCCTATGAATATTGGAATGATGTAGAAGAAATTAATTCTTTTTATGCATCATTATCTACATCAAGTTCAAATACGTTTTCTGATGCATCGGTTAATATTTTTGGTAATTCAACAACAGGCTTTTCTAGCAGTGTTGGCAGTACTCTAGGAAAGAGTATCGCAACATTATCAACCACGAAAGTTAAAGCTAAAAAAGTTATTTATTTACCTGCAAATTCTTCAATTTTAGTATCAAAATTTACTATAAATAAATCACCATATTACAACTGTGATTATAATACCAAAGTTATGAGTTCAAAGTCTTCAAAAACTGTATCATTTACAAAAGAAAACAGCCCATTAGAATTTAGAAATCAGATTGTTTATTCTACTGATGACAAATTCAATAATAAACTCTCAGTTGATAATAGTTTTTACATCTCCTCAATTTCTTTTATGTCTAAAAAGGCTTTTTATGGTAAATCGATTGCTGAAAAAGAATGTGGAATTGATGGGTCTAAAACAGATGTTTTATACAATGAATATCCATTTAAGAAATCTAACTCGTTTTATATTATAGTGAAGAAATAATAATAGTCAAATCAATCTAAAAGATCAACTTATATAAATGTACTTTCTGTCGGACAAGTACTTATATAGTATACTAAAA
>CANGGD010000069.1 GCA_947453295.1 Chitinophagaceae bacterium
ACCAGAGAAGGTTAAAATACTAGCTGCAACTCCGGTGGTAGTTGATGCTAATTGGAAAGTATAATTTGTAATTATCGCGTCTGATGGTTTTACAACTTTATACATTACTGCTCCATATGTAGTTGTAGTTATCGTTTTGCCACTATATAATGTCCAACCCGCTGATGTTGGTGTAAAAGTGTTGCTTATGTTGCTTGATGAATTTATAACCAAATTCAAAATCATAATATCCCCTAAAATAGTTCCAGTTGGTTTACTTACAATTACTGTTGATGTTCCAGTTGGGATTGTGCTGGAAGATGATGTACTTCTAAATGAAGGCTGAGCAAAAACCTTCGATTGAGTAAAAATCAATAGAATAAAAAGTGCAATGTAAAAATGGATTCTTTTCATGAATATGGTGAATTATAAAAAATATTAAAGCAGAAAATTTAAAATATCTGTTTATGGAATCATAACTTGATTAGTCAGTTATCTCTTCATATACATTAATAAGTATATTGAAATAGCAGGGGTCGGTTAGAATGTGCGCGAAGGTAAAAAACGAATGAGGTAAATGCAAATAAATAGGGTTTTATTTATAGTAAATCTGTATATGTCATATTTAAGGAATTTTGCTTGTTTTATAATTAATTTAATGCAGAGTGATAATAACAATTTCCAACTCTTTTTAAATCTGCTTATTTTAGTATATTTATACATTTAGCTCCGGTCTGCGACCGGCTGCTGTAAAAAATCAGAGAATCGCCGGTCTCAGACCGGCGCTAAAAATAAAATCGGCGCTAAAAAATAAAATCAATCACATGCAAAATGAACAAATAAAATTTTTAGATGGTCCGCAAAGCAGATGGAAAGAATTTGTTTTTTCTGTAAAAGTGCTTAAAGAATTTATTAAAGGGTTTAGAAAACTTCATTTCGCGGGTCCTTGCGTAACCATTTTTGGCTCTGCAAGATTTGATAAAAATCATCCTTATTACAAACAAACAGAAACTTTATCTGCAGCTATTGCCAAACTCGGATTCACCATTATGACAGGCGGCGGTCCGGGAATTATGGAAGCTGCTAATAAAGGAGCAAAAAGTGTAGGAGGTAGAAGTGTTGGTTGCAACATTGTTCTTCCTTTTGAACAAAAAGAAAATCCATATTTAGATAAGTTTGTAAACATTAAATATTTCTTTGTAAGAAAAACTTTGTTGGTAAAATATTCTTACGCCTTTGTTGTTATGCCTGGAGGCTTTGGAACAATGGATGAATATTTTGAAGCATTAACTTTAATTCAAACTAAAATGATTTCAGAATTTCCGATGATCGTTTTTGATACTACTTATCATAGAGCTTTAATGGATCACATTGAGTTAATGAAATTGAAAGGTACCATTGCTCCCACAGATCTCAACTTATGTTTGTTTACAGATTCTGTTGAAGAAGCCATTCAGCATTTAAAAATTAATGCCATCGAAAAATTTAATCTTCAACATGAAAAGCCTAAAAAATCTTTCTGGTGGTTATTTGAAAAAAAATACTAGTTATCGTTTGAAATCCTTTAATTTCAAACAAAATAAAAACTATGTCTATTGTTGATTTTGTTGGTTGGGCTGCAGCAGCTCTTACATTATTATCATTTACAGTAAATGATATTTTCAAGTTGAGATTAATTAATTTGATGGGTTGTTTTACCTGGATAGCTTTTGGAGTGATGTCGCATTCAAATCAAGTGATTGTTACAAATGGTACAATAGCACTTATACATTTATATTGGTTTTTTAAAAAAAAATAAGGCATGAAAATCCTCAGTCAAATAGCAGAATATTTATACTTAAAGAAAAAAGATCCTAATTCAAAAGCAACGCCATGGATGAAATATATGCATGGTATAAACAGACTTTCTATTATTCTTTTTTTACTCGCTATTCTATTTATTATTGGGAAGATGTTACTGCGCAGGTGATGTACGAATGTAATTCCAAATGCTATTCGCCGTATTGGTAGACGCATGCCCGCCTTTGCTTAGCAAAGATCTAAGTGCCGCATAATCTGATGCTATTTGCATTTTCTTTTCTTGATTTTCTAGCAAGCTATGTAATTCTGCAGTTATGTTTTCTACAGTTAAGTCATCTTGAATTAATTCTTTCACCACGAGTTTATCCATTATTAAATTCACTAGCCCTATGTATTTAATATTTACCAATCGCTTTGCAATTTGATAGGATATTGCATTTCCCTTATAACATATGATTTCGGGTACACCAAACAGTGCTGTTTCTAAAGTGGCTGTTCCGCTGGTCACTAGTGCGGCACTTGCCTCACTTAACAAATGATATGTTTTATTTTCTACTGCAGAAACATTTTTGTAAGGTTGTAAAAAAGGCTCATAAAAATCAGAAGGCAAACCCGGCGCTTTGGCCACTACAAAATGATAGCTTGGAAAATTCTTTGATACATCCAACATAATTGGTAGCTTCTTATTTATTTCCTGCTTTCTGCTTCCTGGTAAAAGCGCAATAGCATTTGAGTGCTCTGTATTTTTTTTCTGAGCAGATAAAAAATCTTCTACCACTTCTACTAAAGGATGACCAACATATTCAACAGGGTAATTCCACTTTTTATAAAAGCCTTCTTCAAATGGAAGTATCACAAGCATTTTGTCAACATATTTCTTTATTTGATGCACCCTTTTTTCTTTCCAGGCCCAGACTTGAGGAGAGATATAATAAATAACCTTGAAATTGTTTTCCTTAGCCCATTTAGCCATTCTTAAATTAAATCCAGGATAGTCAATAAATATGATTACGTCAGGGTTAAATGAAAGGATATCTTTTTTACAGAAATCAAAATTTTTAAAAATTGTAAAAATATTTTTTATTACTTCTGTAAATCCCATAAAAGCTAAATCTCTGTAATGCTTTACTACATTACCTCCTGCAGCTTTCATTAAATCTCCACCCCAGCACCTAAAGTCAGATTTATCATCTAATACTTGCAAAGCTTTCATTAGGTTGCTTCCATGCAAATCGCCACTTGCCTCGCCAGAAATAACATAATACTTCATCTGTTTATTTGCTTTTAATAATTTTCGCTCATCAAACTGTACTTTCTAATTGTATTTTAAGTTCTAGTACTTTTTCCTTTTCACCTTTGACTCTTCACTTTTTTTATTTACAAAATTCATCATTGCCCCTTTGCGCACTTTGCGTGAAAACACTTATTACTTTTTCCTTTTCACTTTTCAATTTTCACTTTTCCTTTTCACTTATTTCCACAAATGTATAGCTAATAAGCATATTGAAGCTTATTTTAATGGTATTATGAATAAATAAAATTATCTTTATACACATCGATAATATTGTTCATCACAAAAAATAGTGCGTATGCAACTGAAAATAATATCGCTATTTGTTTTTATTTCTTTTATATTTTCATTTACTTGTAAGTCCCAATCAGATTCAAGTATAACCTATTCCACATCAAAAAAATCAAAATCGTTTATTGGGACAGCTAGTTTTTATGCTATAAAATTTGAAGGTAAAAAAACAGCAAATGGAGAAATATTTAGACATAACAAATACACCGCAGCTTGTAATAAAATTCCACTTGGCACAATGGTTAGGGTTACTAATTTAAGCAACAATAAATCAATTGAAGTAAAAATTAATGATCGGTTACATGCAAAAAACCATCGATTAATTGATCTTACCTCTTTTTGTGCTAAGGAATTGGGTTTTTACTCTAAAGGTTTGGCAAAAGTAAAAGTTGAAGTGCTTGATTAGATTATTGATATTGGTACTCAATTTTACCCATGAATTTTTCATTTTTAGAAAACACGCGCTCCTTAATACGCAACCTGTTTTCATAATCATATTTCCATATTAAAAAATTTCCATTTTCGCTCTCTGAGGTTTTTAATGTTTCCATTTGATTGTCAGGGTTGTAATCTATGATGTAGTCTGCAACTGGTTTTTGTGTTCTTTCGTTTGTATGAACAATATCTGTTAGTCTGTTTTTCGTATCGTAATAATAATAATATTTTGCGGCAGTCTTTGTATCTTTTTCCAAAATCACATTGCCAAATTCGTCTGTTGAAAATAATATGACAGTGGTGTCCGAATTATTTTTGACGATTAATAATTTTTGCAATCGTGATTCAGCGTCGTATGTGTAAAAATGTTCTTCTTCTAATTTGGTGATGGTTTTATTGTTTTTTGAAATAGAGCTTGTTTTTATTCTACTGATTTTATTATTGCCATCATAATCAAACAAAATAACCGTATTTGATAATTCAGAGCTGTCGTAGGTTTTAATGATTTGAGATAAAGGGTTAAAGGTTGTTTCTAAAATCGAAGTGCCCGTTTCCAAAGAGTGCGAATAAAGTGTGGTCTTGTCAAACTTTTTTGATATTTTTTTTACACAGAAGAAATCTGGAGTAACTGAGCCATCAGCTTCGTAACTAATAATTTTAATTTCATGGATTGTCGCATTTTTGTATGAAACCATTTCATTATTAGCAATCTGATTTCCAATAATGTCTTTATAAAAATATTGAGCATGTGATTGAAATGCCCATAAAACTAATGTCGAGAATAGTATTTTTTTCATTTCGAATTTTTATATTTTTTGTCAAATCAAAAGTGATTGCAAAGTATACTTTATTTTTACAAATGTAACTTCTTAATTACTTTAGCAAAAATCTAAAACATGAATGAAACGCAGCAACAATTTGAGCGATTGATACAAATAATGAATGAGTTGAGAGAAAAATGCCCTTGGGATAAAAAGCAAACAATTGAAAGTTTAAGACATTTAACAATTGAAGAGACCTACGAATTAGCTGATGCCATCACTGAAAATGACTGGACAGGAATAAAGGAAGAGTTAGGTGATTTGTTGTTGCATATTGTATTTTATGCAAAAATAGGAAGCGAAAAAAAAGAATTTACTTTAGAACAGGTTATACAAGGTGTTTGCGATAAACTTATTGTGAGGCACCCGCATGTATATGGTGATGTAAAAGTGAAAAATGAAGAAGAGGTAAAGCAAAATTGGGAAAAGATTAAATTAAAAGAAGGAAAGAGCTCTGTTTTGGGAGGTGTTCCCAAAACTTTACCTTCTATGGTGAAAGCCATCCGATTACAAGAGAAATCTCAACAAGTAGGTTTTGAATGGTCAAATACAGAACAAGTATGGGCCAAATTAGAAGAGGAGATAGGCGAATTAAAAGAAGCGATTGCATCCAATCATCAAGACCATATTGAAGAGGAAATGGGGGATGTGTTTTTTTCTCTGGTAAATTTATCAAGATTTTTAAAAGTAAATGCAGAATCAGCATTAGAAAGAACCAACAAAAAATTCATCAGTAGATTTAAAAAAATGGAAGAACACGCAAAAATGGAAAATAAATTTCTTCATGATATGGCACTCGAAGAAATGGATGCACTTTGGAATAAAATAAAGCATTCATAAGGCAAATTAAGATTGCCATTTTTTCTTTTTAGTTGTTGCAATATATTCCTCAAATTCTTTTAGGGTAAAGCTGCTCAAATTATCTTTTTTTGTGACCAACGCTTTTTGTGCCACGAATACACCATATTCTATATCAGACAAACCATCAACATGATGTGAATCTGGATCGATAGAGATCAACACATTTTTTTCAAGAGCGTAATCAATATTTCTCCAGTCAATATCTAATCTGCTTGGGTGGGCATTTAATTCAATAGCAACATGATGTTGAGCGCAGGCATCAATGATAGTTTTAAAATTCACTGGATAACCTGGTCTGCTTAATAATAGTCTCCCTGTTAAATGACCTAAAACAGTTGTATATGGATTTTCAATAGCCCTTAAAAGCCTTGCCATTGCTTTTTCTTCAGTCATTTTCAAATTACTGTGTATGGAAGCAATAACTAGATCAAATTGTGCTAAAATTTCGTCCGGATAATCCAGGCTTCCATCATTTAATATATCAGACTCAATACTTTTAAATATTTTAAACGGAAATAGAGATTGATTTAATTCATCAATATATTGATGTTGAGCTTTTACTTTTTCAATAGATAAGCCCTGAGCATAAAATGCCGATTTACTATGGTCACTAATTACAAGGTATTCCATTCCATTTTCCATTGCAGCCAAAGCCATCTCTTTAATAGTATTGCTGCCGTCGCTCCAATCACTATGACAATGAATAATGCCTTTGATATCATTTGTAGTGATAATAGAGGAGGGGCTTGTAACTAAAATGCGCTCAATAGAATTTGGATTTTCTATTACATAAGATGGAATAATAGGCAGGTTAATGTGATGAAAGAATGCTTCAACATCATTAAACTCTAAATTGGGATTAATGAGTGTTGAAAGATGCTGCCAAAACAATTCCGAAGATCCCAATTCAACAGTTTTTTGGATAAAATTTGCAGGTAAACAAAAATGTATTTTAACACTTATACCCGCACTTGTGGAAAGCAAATAAAAATCATCAGTTTTTGAAACCAAGCTCAAAAAATCAATTTCGTCGATGATGTTATTTAATAAAACATCATCTGCTTCCGTAATAAATTCAATAGTATTAATTGTTTCTAATTGCCTTAAAACTTCGCCAGTGATTTCTATTCTAAGATTAGATAGTTTTGCTTGTAAAATAGCTTGTAGATGATTCGCGAATTCAATCACTTGAGCATATAAAAAGACACCTTTGTTTTTAAAATAAAATTCTATGGATTGAATTACATTTTGTTGTGTCTTATCACCAAATCCTTTAAATAATTTTAGTCTGTTTTCTTTACAGGCATATAATAATTCACCCACAGTTTCAACTTCCATTTCTTTCCAAATAGTATTAATTTTTTTTGGACCAATACCCTTTATTTGGAGCATTTCTAAAATTCCGGGTGGAGTAATCGTAATTAAATTTTCCAATGCTTCCATTTTTCCGGTTTGTAAAAGCTCAATAATTTTTTGGGAAGAGGAGGATCCAATTCCATTCATGGATGCAATTTTTTCAGAAGAGATGGATGATAATGGAACGGTAAGTTTCTCAATATTAAATGCAGCAGATGCGTATGATTTTATTTTAAAACTATTTTCGCCATGTATTTCTAGTAGTTTCGAAAACAATAAAATTGAGTCTGCAATTTGCTCGTTATTCATACAATTATATTATAAAATTGGAGGCTTGGATAAAAATGAATGTTTTGCTAAAATGTAGTATAGTAAAGGGTTTCAAAAAAAAAGTCTCGGTAAAAACCGAGACTATATCTTTTTGCTCTTTTAGCAATAAGCTTACTTCTTTTTAGGAGCAGCTTTCTTAGCAGCAGCTTTTTTAGGAGCAGCTTTCTTAGCAGCAGCTTTTTTAGGAGCAGCTTTCTTAGCAGCAGCTTTTTTAGGAGCAGCTTTCTTAGGAGCAGCTTTTTTTGCAGCAGCTTTTTTAGGAGCAGCTTTTTTTGCAACAGCTTTTTTAGGAGCAGCTTTTTTCTTTGTAGCCATTTTTTTAAATTTAATTGGTTAGTAAATAATACTTAAAAATAAATAGAATTTTTAAATTACCAAAAAAAAATTAAAAAATTATTGAGAAAGTTAAACGGTAGCAACAGAAACTAATGTTCTATCACCTTTAGATTTTTTGAATTCTACTACACCATCAGTCAATGCGAAGATTGTAAAATCTTTTCCAAGACCAACATTTTTTCCAGGATGGTATACTGTTCCTCTTTGACGTAGAATTATATTTCCAGACAATGCAGATTGTCCACCATAAATTTTTACACCTAATCTTTTGCTTTGTGAATCACGACCATTTTTTACAGATCCTTCACCTTTTTTATGTGCCATTTTATAAAGTTTAAATTTTGAAAAAAAAGATTATCAAAATTAATTAAGCGATTGCTGTTACTTTTATTTGAGTGTACTGTGTACGATGTCCGTGTTTTTTACGGAAACCTTTTCTTCTTTTCATTTTAAACGCGATTACTTTATCGCCTTTAATTAGATCATTTACAATCTCAGCTTTTACAACTGCACTTACAGATTTCCCTGTAGTGATATTTCCATTATTATCTGTAAATAATACATCGGTAAATTCTACTGAATCTCCGGCATTACCTTCAATATGAGGAACATACAAGCTGTCTCCTGCTTTTACTTTGAATTGCTGACCTGCAATTTTTACTACTGCTAACATAATTTGCATTAATTTGGGAGGGCAAAGGTAAATGTTTTAAGCAATTTTTTGTAAGTTTTTCTATTTTTTTTTTAAAAATATTAAAATGGCGGTTTCTGCAACTATTTTTTGAGTGAATTGCAAATTTCAGGAAAATTAGATTCTGTTGATTACATATCCTCAAAAGTTAGCTATTTTCGTCAATCTATGCGTCAAATCCTGAGATTCCTTCAAATTTTATACAATATCTATGCATTTGTCTTGTTATTTATTTTTGCATTGATACTTTTACCTATTGTTATTATTTGTTCCTTCCTTCCCAAAAAAACAAGCGGTAATCTTATTTATAAGCTTGTTAGGTATTCCGCTGATATTATTTTATGGTTAATAGCCATTAGACATGAAAATATTTTTGAGGCACCGCATGATACAAACAAACCTTCCATTTTTGTTTTTAATCATATTTCATATCTCGATGCAATCATAATTTTAAAAGCAATAAGAAAACAACACATAAGAGGATTAGGGAAATACGAAATTGGTCAAATTCCAATTATGGGGTTTATATATAAGCAGGCAGTTATTATGGTTAACAGATCAGATAAGGCAGATAGGGCTAGAAGTATCATAGATTTGAAAGCAGCTTTAAGTAATAAAATTTCAATCATTCTAGCTCCAGAAGGCACCTTTAATGAAACTACAAATCCTTTGCTGGATTTTTTTGATGGCGCATTTAGAATTGCCATTGAAACCAATACTCCTGTAAAACCAATTTTGTTTTTAGATACTTTTGATAGATTATATTACGGCAGCTCGTTTTCTCTTAAACCTGGAAAGTCTAGAGCTGTTTTTTTAGATGAGATCAATTCTAATGGGTATGAATTAAAAGACCTTCCAATGCTGAAACAAGTTGTTTATAATAAAATGGAATCGGCTTTAATTAAATATAAAGCCACCTGGATAAAAAACTAGATAGAATGCAGTCCAATAATCCAATATTATTTAATCAACAGGATTCAAATTCTTGGGCCGAAGTCATTTTGCCAATGGCTTTGCCTTTGGTGTATACGTATCAAATCCCAATAGATATTTTAGCCCAGGTTAAAATTGGATGCAGGGTAGAAGTTGTTTTTGGTAATCAAAAAAAATATACGGGTATCGTTAAGTCGATATTAAATACAAGTCCTGCATTTGCAACTAAACCTATTCTTTCTGTTATTGACGAACATCCTTTGATTTATCCTCACCAATTGAAATTATGGAATTGGATGAGCGAATATTATATGTGCTCAGAAGGAGAAGTAATGACGGCGGCCCTTCCTGCAAATTTTAAACTTAACAGTGAAACCATACTTATTTTTAATGAAGATTATGATTTTGATTTTCAATTATTACAAGATGATGAGTTCGTTTTAGCAGAAGCTTTGTCCATTAAAAAACAATTACAGCTTTTTGAAATACAACAAATACTTTCACTTACAAACAATACTTACCTCGTTGTAAAATCTTTACTCGAAAAAAACATTTGTTTCACTTGGGAAAAACTAACGGATAAATATATTCCTAAAAAGGAAACATATATTCACCTTCATTCAAAATATGAAAAGGAAGAAGAGCTGGCAACATTAATCAATGCATGGAAAAATGCTCCAAAGCAATTGGCGCTTCTCTTATCTTATCTTCATTTTAGTAAAACAGAATCTGCTGTAACAAAAAAATCGCTCCTGAAAAAGTCAAATGCTTCAGAGGCTCAGCTCAAGTCATTGATAGAAAAAAATATTTTACTGATAAGTAAAAAAAATATTGACAGGATTCAAC